>CADBPE010000279.1 GCA_902796475.1 uncultured Ruminococcus sp. | reverse complement strand
ATGAGCTTGTGCTCAGTGTATCATTGTATCGGTATTCAGACCTGATTCTGTGGAGGTGTTATTTATGAAGAAGCGGTTTTCAGTAAAAACAAAGATGCACCTTTTTGTTATTCTGACGGTACTGATAGTTGCGTTTGGAACAGCCTCCTACGCCTTTTTTACAAGCGCAAATCAGATAAATTCTTACTATAAGCAGTGCGCTGCGGAAAACTCCAGAAACTTTGCTTCACTTGTTGACGGAGACTTTTTGGGCGAGCTGCGCAAAGCCGCCGAATCGTACGAATATCAGGCTCTGCGCAAAAAATGCGCCGAAGAAGACAATGAAGGACCCATAAAGGAATATCTCGTCCGTCACGGACTTTGGGAAAGGTATATACAGACACAAAATGCGCTTGTGACATATCTTGAAAATATGGACGATATAAAATACTTGTATATATCGGTGGCAGAAAGCAAAAACGCCACGCATGATATGTATCTTGTAGATACGCCTGACGAGCCGGTGTATGAAGTGGGATATTACGAGGAACGTGAGCCGGAATTTCTCGGAGTGGATATAGAGAACCTTAACGAGCATGTCATATCCAGAGGTCAGTGGGGCTGGCTGTGTACGTCATTCAGCGGGTATGTTCATCCGACGGAAAGACCGTTTGCGTTGTTGGCTGCGATATCGGTATGGATGACGTTATGCGTGAGCGTATGGAGTTTCTGGTGTATCTTTGCATTGGCGCACTGGTATTCACGGTCATCGTGCAGCTTCTGGCGATACTCTTTATAAATAAAATGGTAGTTGCGCCGCTTGACTCAATGACGCAGGAGATCAAAAAATTCAAGCCGGAAAAGGATATGAGCTACGAGGAAGCCGGTGTGATAGATCTTCCGATAACGAGAGATGACGAGATAGGCGCTATATATCAGGGCATACGCTCCATGCAGACAAATATAGTGGATCACCTGAATAATCTTTCGGTTTTGCAGGAGGATAAGCTGAAAGCCGAACAGGATATAAAGGACAAGGAAAAGCAGATAGATCAGCTAAGCGAAGAAAACAACAGGGACACTCTTACGGGAGTAGGCAGCAAATCCGCATACGCAAGGAAATATTTGACAGGCTTTGGGAGGCCTTTGAAAACAGCTACAAGCAGGAGGAAAAAAAGCCCTGGCTAAGATATTCCGCAGCGCTCGGCATGGCAGAGAACGCATCTGGCGACACAACCGTTGATCTTGTATTCCGGCGGGCGGACAAAGCAATGTATAAAGATAAGAAGAGATTCAAAAATCAGTACGGAAGTTACAGATAAGGCTTATATATCCAAAGAGCAGGGCGCCCGCTGAAGGCTGCGCTTTGCTCTTTTTTTGCGTATATATCACAATTAATTATAACATTTCTTCTTGTTTTATATTATTATATAAGTTATAATATTTTTGTACCTGAAAAAATAAATAGTAAGGAGGAACAAAATGGAAGGATTTTTTGCTTTTTTTAATTCCGTAGATGATGTAATGTATTACCCTATACTTATTATCGTCCTTGCGGTCGCCGGACTTTATTTTACTTTCCGTACCCGCTTCGTTCAGCTCAGACTTTTTGGAACTGCCTGTAAGCTGATAATGGAAAAGCCCAAGGGAAGTCAGCATGTGTCGTCATTTCAGGCTCTGATGGTTTCTACTGCTTCCCGTGTCGGCACAGGCAATATAGTCGGCGTTTCGACAGCTATCTGCCTTGGCGGTCCCGGCGCCTGCTTCTGGATGTGGCTCATGTGTATTATCGGCGCATCCTCCGCTTTTATGGAAAGCACCCTTGCTCAGATATTCAAGCAGAAGGGCAAAAACGGCGAAAGCTACGGCGGTCCTGCTTATTATATTGAAAAGGCTCTTAAATTGCCCGTAATAGCCGCCGTGTTCTGTGTGTTCCTGATAGCCACCTACGCTTTCGGCTTCAATCTGCTCTGCTCGTATAATCTTCAGTCCTCTTTCCAGATATACGATTTTTACGATCCCTCGTGGACGCCTGCCGTTATAGGCGGAGTGCTTGCTCTTCTTACCGGACTGTGCGTTTTAGGCGGCGGAAAGCGCATTGTCAGACTTACCGAAAAGGTAGTTCCGGTCATGGGCATTGCTTATGTGATCGTTTCGCTTATTATCATTTTTGCCCATATCAATCTTATTCCCGAAACATTCGCATCTATCTTCCGGGACGCCTTTGATTTCCGGGCTATTTTTGGCGGACTCAGCGGTTCATGTATGGTTTACGGCATCAAGAGAGGTCTGTACTCCAATGAAGCCGGCGTAGGCTCTGCGCCTAATGCTTCCGCTTCGGCAGACGTTACTCATCCCGTAAAGCAGGGACTTGTACAGACGGTCTCGGTCTATATTGATACAATGCTTCTCTGCACCGCTACTGCTCTCATGTGTCTTGGTTCCGGCGTTGAGGCCACCGAGCAGGTCTCCGGTGCGCCTTATGTTCAGCAGGCTGTTTCTACCGTTTTCGGCGGCTTTGGTCCCGTGTTTATTACGATATCCATGGCGCTTTTCGCATTCACCACGCTTATAGGCAATCTGTACTATGTTGACAATGCCCTTGCATATCTTAATAAAAAAAGAATGCCGTCCAGAAAATTTATGATCGTCTTCTATATTGTGTGCATAGCGGTAATCTTCGTCGGCGCATTGGTGCCGATGGATTTTGCCTGGACAATGGCGGATATTACAATGGGCGGCATGACTCTGATAAACATTCCCTGCTGCTTTATCCTTTCTGGCGTGGTAATAAAGGCGCTCAAGGATTTTGAAAAACAGCGCAGATCAAAGCTTGATCCGGTCTTCAAGGCGAAAGATATCGGTCTTGACATTAAAGGTCTTGCCTTCTGGAAGTGATCAGCAGCCGAAGACTTTGTGTTTCATGTATTCCGCAGACATCAAAGGCTTATATGATCTTTGATAATTGTATATTGAAATTGGCGAAGTTTTGAGTTACAATATTACTATATATGATCGTAATTGCTATATAGGATCATATGTGAGGTTCTGATTTGGCTTTGGAAAGTCGTTGCTTTCGGAACGAAATACGTTTCCAAAACTAACAGGGGAGCGGCAGCTTGCCGCTGTGAGGTTCTGCCGGTTCTGATTTGGTTTTGGAAAGTCGTTGCTTTCGGAACGAAAAACGTTTCCAAAACTAACAGGGGAGCGGCAGCTTGCCGCCGGCTGCTTCAAAATAAAGGGAAAACGGAGGAATAAGTATGGCAACAGCTTTTGAGAAGATCACCAGAGATGATGATATATTTAACTGTGCTGAATATAAGAATGATTCACTGCTGTTCAATTATATCGAGTCTGCCCGTTATACGGACGCTCCCGATATTTTCAGCGATCATAAAAACTCGATCATCCTTCTTCCTGAAGAGGGTAATCGTGTGTGGATTTGGACATCGTCCGCTATTAAGACCGATACATCCAAGCTTATAGATATCTGCCGCTTTGTGAGGGATTCCAAGATAGAAAAGCCTGAGATCTATATCAAGCATGAGGTGTCCGACAACTTTTCGGATATGTTTGCTATTGCAACATCGGAATACGGCTATGTGGTCAAGGATGAGCTTTCACTTGCTGCGCTTGTGTATGACGGTCAGCCGATGGAGGCTGATGACGATAACGGCTGTATTATCCGTGTGGATAAGAATAACCCCGAGCATGTGAAGTTAGTGCGTGATTTCTACACTGCCTGCTGTGATGAGTT
>CADBPE010000278.1 GCA_902796475.1 uncultured Ruminococcus sp. | reverse complement strand
TTTCGCGCTCTGCGGAGCGCGACCAAGGGCGCTGCCCTTGGAACCTGCAAGCCTTTGAAAAGGCTTGAGCGAAACTTTTGTGTTTGGCTTTTTGTTTGATGTTTCCACCAGTGTAGCTTACAGCGCAAAATTGATTTCCTTCGGGTTTTTACCCGAAGTATTGAAAAATCGGGGGGATTATGGTAAAATAACAAAAAACGTGAAAAATATCAGGTGAGAAACATTATGGCAACTATCCCTGAACAGCTTAAGGAAATGGGCTTTGGCTGCGATATGAATACATTTACCGGCTATCGCATGATAGACGGGTTCGGTTTTACCATAAAATTGGATACTGTGAACAGAATGTATACACTTTCCGTTCCCTGCGCAGTGCATAGTCAGGGAGAGGCAGCTCAGCTTGATGAGGCTGCCCGGATGCGTCTGAACGATCCGCAGAACAGCCTGAAAAATGCCGGCTATGACGGCAGAACGCTTACACTTGTCTATTTTACAAAAAACATGGTGCTTAAAGTATCGGATAGTCTCGGCGGAGTTCTGAATATATGCATGGAGCTTATAAGACAGTTTAATGCGGTGCCGATCTGCAGCCAATGCGGCCGTGCGGACAGCCTTTCGATATATGGTCTGGAGCATAATGTCAGGTGCCTGTGTCCGCACTGCTTTTCAGAGATACAGAGCAATATTTCAAAAAAGAACAAGGCTCAGAATGAAATTGCGGAAAATGTGCCTCTTGGCGTTCTGGGCGCAGTAATGGGCGGCGTTGCGGGCGCAGTTGTATGGCTTCTGTTTTCGCTTATGGGGAAGATCGTTTTTGCGGCAGGTATGGCTGCTGCAGTGTTGTCTTTCTATGCGTATAGGTGGCTTGCAAGGAAGGTGTCAAGGCCGGGGCTTGTGCTGTCGCTGGTGATCGGCTTTGTTATGATGCTTATCGGTATGTATTTTGCAATTGGCATGGATGTTTTTTTCGGATTAAAGGATATAGGGCACCAGGTCAGCTTCGGAGAAGCGCTTGGTCTTATTCCGGATTATATACGATTGAATTTAGGCGCAGTTTTGTTCAATAATTTCTTTGGAGTGTTTACATATTTTGCAGGAGCGGTCATCTGCATTTTACAATACAGGAATGACCGGAAGATAAAAGGCCGCGCAGTAATGCTTGCCTGACGGTCATGAGGACCGAAAAATCTGATCGGCGGTGAAGAGATTTGACTGAAAGCGAATTTCAGGAGTTTATTATTACACTCGGATACAGATATAACGAAAAGTCGAAAACGGCCTTCAATACCTTTGAGGGCTTTCATAATGTTATCATTTTCAGAGAGAACGAGAACAGGTATTCCACAAGAATGGAATGTGTCTGCGAAAGAGCCGAGGACGCTCAGAAGGTGACGAAGGAGCTGAAAAGCTTCCACGAAGAGCATAAAAACTATGTTGTAAGGGCTGCCCTCAAACACCGCTGTGTGGAGATCGAGCTGAAAATGACCATCGACTCTGAAATTGACAAGGAGCAGCTCAGGGCGCTGGTGCATACCATAACAGTGCTGTGCAAAAGCGAAAATCTTTCTCCGATCTGCCGGGTGTGCGCAAGGCAGCGGAAAACCGGCGTTTACGTTGTGGGCACCGAGCTTATGCCGATATGCGATTCTTGTATTGCCAGAAAGCGACGCCTGTATGAAAAACGCCGCAATATGTTCGATAAAAAACGCCAGAGCATGGCAGGCGGCATTGTTGGAGCGCTGTTTGGCGCTATGCTCGGAGGAATGCTGAATGTTATGCTGTACCAGATATTTCCCGTAAGAGGAATATGGAGCGTGTTTGTGGCAGTGCTTTGTTTCTTCGGGTTTGTGGTGACGGGCGAAAGAGCCACCAAAAAAAGCGCCGTGATCTGTGAGATCATTTCGGCGCTGGTGTTCATACTTTCGGAGTATGCTGCGATGATAATGGAAACGGCGATCCTTATTGAACGTGAGGGCGGCGGCATTGCGGTTTCGGAATCGATATATATAACCAATTCCAGTCTGACGGATATGTCTGTGCTGATGTCGCTGCTGCCGGAGATCGTCATAGGTCTGGTACTGATAGCCGCAGCCGGCGGTGTTTACCTGCTGAAAAGAATGCTGACAAGACCGATGAAGATTTCGAAAAACCTGCTGTGATAAGCATTTCCGGAAAGACATGATTTTTCTTGCTGCTTATTTTATAAATTTTATACAAAAATTCAGGGACACCGCACAACACCGGTGTCCCTGAATTCGCCTTCAGATATAAAAATAAAGAAAGGGGCTTCAAAGCATGCCTACAATATATTGTGTTGGGTCGCTACTCCTTACAATATATCCTGTGTTTATTATAGTACGATCCGGACAAAAGGTCAAGAGTGAGGGCGAAATCTCATTGCTGTGATATTGAACAAAATTTCAGAAGTTTTTTTGGCGCTCTTGTTAAGGGAGAAACTATTGATATTGCCATAGACAAATTATTATGCGCAGACAGAAAAGCACCCGGAGCAAGGGGTCGCTCCGGGCGCTAATACATGGCTAAGGGTAAGAAGGAGGGTAGAAATATACTGCACCGACGGTGCGACTCCGTCGTCTGAGTACATGGTTATTATAGTACATAATTTGCCAGAAAATGTTAATATAATGTTAATAAGCTATAAAGTTTTTAAAAATAGAGTATTTTTCGTGTAAAAAATCAGCTAAAACCGTGAGAATTGAGGATTTTTGTGCAAACGCCCCGAAAAATGCGGATACTGAGCGATTTTACTTGATTTAGGAAATGAAATGTTGTATAATATCAGTGAATTTTTTTTAGGAGTTGGATACCAATGTATAATGATCTTATGGATACAATTGGCTTTGTCGGCAAGTATGACAGCGATGTTTCTGCCGCAATGCACGATGAGCTTCTCAGACAGCAGAGAAATATTGAGCTTATCGCTTCGGAGAATATCGTTTCTCCCGCAGTTATGGCCGCTATGGGCTCTGTTCTTACCAACAAGTATGCCGAGGGATATCCCGGAAAGAGATACTACGGCGGCTGTCAGTATGTTGACGTGGTAGAGGATATTGCAAGAAAGCGCGCCTGCGAGCTTTTCGGCGCTGAGTTTGCAAATGTACAGCCCCATTCCGGCGCGCAGGCAAACACAGCAGTTTACTTCGCTATGCTGCAGCCCGGCGATACCGTTATGGGCATGACGCTTTCCGAGGGCGGACATCTTACACACGGTTCACCTGTAAATATTTCGGGCAAATACTTTAACTTCGTTTCTTACGGCGTAGACCCTGTTACACACAGGATCGACTATGATAAGGTGTATGACCTTGCTATGGAGCATAAGCCGAAGATGATCGTATGCGGCGCAAGCGCATATCCGAGAGTGATCGACTTCAAGCGTTTCCGTGAGATCGCCGATGCATGCGGCGCTTATCTTATGGTGGATATGGCTCATATTGCAGGTCTGGTGGCAGCCGGCGTTCATCCCAATCCGGTGCCCTACGCTCATTTCGTTACCACAACTACCCATAAGACGCTCAGAGGTCCCAGAGGCGGTCTTATCCTTTGCAGCGAGGAGTATGCAAAGGATATCAATAAGGCTGTATTCCCAGGCACACAGGGCGGCCCGCTTATGCACGTTATCGCTGCCAAGGCTGTTTGTCTTGGCGAGGCTCTCAAGCCGGAGTTCAAGACTTACGGCGAGAACATCGTGAAGAATGCTCAGGCTCTTGCAGACGGTCTGCTCAAGAGGGGCAACAAGCTTGTATCAGGCGGCACCGACAACCATGTTATGCTGCTCGACCTCACCGAGAGCGAGGTCACAGGCAAGGAGCTGGAGCGCAGGCTTGACGAGGTACAGATCACAGCCAACAAGAACACCGTTCCCAACGAGAAGAGAAGTCCGTTTGTTACCAGCGGCGTTCGTCTGGGCACACCTGCCGTTACCACAAGAGGTTTCGGCGTAGAGGAAATGGACAAGATCGCCGAGTTTATCACTCTTGCTCTGAATGACTTTGATGCAAATGCAGACGCCATCAGACAGGGCGTAAACGAGATCTGCGACAAGTTCCCGCTTTATAAATAAACCTGAATCCGTGAAACTGAGTACGGAATAAACGCAAAAGTTTCGCTCAAGGCGGCAAGCTGCCGCTCCCAATTTCGCGTTCACAGATAAACAGGCGGAAATGTAATTGCCCGCGGCTGGAATATAGTAAGAGCCGCGATGCGTTTCTTTTGGTGCGGGT
>CADBPE010000277.1 GCA_902796475.1 uncultured Ruminococcus sp. | reverse complement strand
ATTGTTGATGTTGAACTGACCTACTGCATAGTGACCTGCCTTTGCCTTTTTGAGCATTTCTGCTGCGTTTACTAATGCCATTGTAATCACACTCCAAATATTATTTTCGTCTGTATGGAGAATATGACGTCCCGCATACATCTGATACTATTATACAATAAAACATCAAAAATATAAAGTCTTTTTTTTATTTTTCCTGAATAATTGTTTATATTGTCCCACAGGCTGAGGCTCGGTCGGCGCCCTCTTACACCCTGGTATCATCTGCTGTTTTTGGTTATGCTTTCAACTTGGATTTTTGCGCAGAAAAAAGCTCTGCCCTTCCGGACGGAGCTTTTTTGTCGGGTCATCTGTTTCAGATCATTCCTTGGTGTATATTACTTTGTCGTTGTCATAGTTGAAAATGTATGCGGTATTCGTTGTTGATGTTTTTCCGTCTCCGGCGCTGTCGCTGCCTGCCGGGAACCATCTGCTTCCGATATGGAACTTGTATCCTGTGGCATCGGCAGGAATATCAGCGATAAACTGCTGGAATGTCTGCGCAGAACCCCAGTATCCGACATCCTTTTTCTTGGTAGTGCTTAATGCTGTGCATTTTACATCACCGCTGCCGCCTTTGCCGCCCCAGTAGTGTACATAGTAATTGGATGCGCTTGTTTCGTTGCAAATGTATGTTATTACATTTACGTTTATCCTGCGTGTTGCTGCCTGAGCAGGCGCTACCTCATAGGCTACCGTCTTTGAACCGAGTATCTTGTCACCGTATTTGATGCTGCAGGTGATGTTGTATGTGCCTGCCTCCTTGGGCTTCCATACGACCTGATTTGGCCAGTTCGGGTCGCTGTAAGGCAGAGTTTCCTTTATGCCGCCGCGCTCAACAGTGTATACATATTCGGTGTCCTTGATAACGTCCGGCACATAGTTTGCATCTGCACGAACATAAATGGACTCGCCTACCTTGCCTTCCTTTTTATTATAGACAAACTTAGTCACCTGTGGCTGATTGACAACAATACACTGAGCAGCCTTCGCTACATTACCTTTGGAATCCGTTACTTTTACAATAACAGAATACTTGCCTGTGTTTGCTCCGAATTTCTTTGTCTTACTGCTGCTCTTGGTGTTCTCGGATATTTTGTAGGTCTTGCCGCCCTTGACGTAATAGTATGAGTAGGTATAGGGAGCCGTACCGCCTGTTACAACGGGTGTTATCTTCACGGTGGTAAGCGGGTCGATGTATTTGCCCTTGTCAAGCTCAATGCTGCGTATTGCAAGCTGCTTGTTATATACCCTGAATTCAGCCGAACGTGACGCCGTAACGCCTGATGCGTCTGTGCCGGTAATAGTGATCTTATAAGTGCCGGTCGCTGTGGGCTTCCAGGAGCCTTTAATAACGGAGCTGCCCTTCTGCCTGTCGATCGAGGACGCCTTGTGCTGCTTTGAGAATATCTGCTTGCCGTCCTTTGAAACTGTCATAGTGTACTTTATGGGAGTGTCGCCGTAGGTCTCGTTGGCGGTCTTGAATGTGAATTTAAGGTCGCTGCCGACTGTAAGCGTATTTGCTGCCGGAACATACAGCTTTGTGAAGTTGTAATAATTTTTGACGGCAGCGGTCTTTTCGCTCTTGTTTATCTGGAACGGGTACTGTATGTCGAGATCGTATCTTTTGCCGGTGTTTTCATCTATAATATAGGCTTCCTTTACGGTTGTGGCGCTGGTATCCGCACCCTTGTCCACAAAGCGGAAACTCCACTCATAATCGTTTAGGGTGTTCGAGTCTATATCCTTTATGATATTATTAAGGTCCACCAGCATGGAGCCGTCACAGAAGCCTTTTTCGCCCTTGTAATTGAGTCTTTGGCAGGTAGCCTTTTCGTATGAATTGTAAGCGTATGGATTGACCTTCCTTACCAGAGTAACGCCGTCAGATCTTCTCTTGGCGTTTATCTCGATGTAGCTGTCGGTCCTGTTGTCGGAATTCAGAGTGTATTTGAAGAAAATGCGCGATGTACCGAAATCCTTTGAAACATTCAGCTTCATAAATCCGGACATACTTGTAAGCCTGTTGCTCTCGGACACAACGCCCTCAACGCTTGACTTCTCGTTCAGTGCGTCATAAGCTACCCAGAAGAAGGGCTTGCTGCTGCCCCATGAGTTTGCTACCTTGAGCGCGCCCTTTTCGCCGGCATCGACCTTTCCGTTCTTGTTAAGGTCGCACCAGATATTATCGTTATAGCCTACAACGGTAAGCATATGGCTGGAGTTTGCTCTGCCGACAGTTTTTGTAACAAGAAGTTCGCCGACTATATCCTGATCCACACCCGGTGCGGCAGCTACCTTATCCCACACATAGGTGTTTATAAATCCTGAATATGAAAGAACGTCTCCGTTGCGGAGTATCGCCTTTATTGCGTCCAGATCGGGATCATCGACCGAAGTGATCTCTCTGCCTTTTTCGCCGACTCCTGCAACGCCCATGTGACTGCTTATGCGGTAGTTTGTCGCCTCGCGCCATATATCATATTCGGCGCTCCATGTCTTGTCGTTCTGAGTATCCTCGACCATAGAAACGGGTGCGCAGCCTGTGCTGTTCAGCAGGTTTTCAAGAAAACTCGGCTGGTTGCAGCCGATATACAGGTTATAGATAAACATAGGCTGGAATGTGGTTTCCTTGGATGCCGCCCTGTCAAGAGCCTTGTTTACCTCATGCGTGAACTGATAATAAACTCCCGACCACGCAACGCAGGAGCCGATACTTCCCTGATTTCCGATCTCCGGAAAATATTTGAGCTTGCTGTTGTCAACGCTGGGAACATAATTCTCGGCAGCCGCCAATGCCTGTTTTATCTCCTCATTGGTATGGGCTGTCCTTTTCACTGCCAGAATGTAGTCATCCAGAGTGAAGATAGTGGCCTTGTACTCGATAGCCGGCACCACTTCGATCCTTTCCGTACTTTCCGCAGCCGATGCCGTTATTCCCGTAAATGCAGCGGACACGACAGCCGAAGCAGCCAGCAGACCGGTCATCACTTTTTTCAGTAGCTTTTTCAAAACGATACCCTCCTGTCAGATTTTCCTGTTCGTTAAAGACTGCGTTTCAATTTTAAATTGTTTAGCGGGTAAAAATGGAGCATTTTTTGATTTGATGGAACTTACATATGTTCACGAACATTACATAATAATTTTACCATTTATTAATAAATATTCAATTGACATAATGCTATTTTTTATTATCAGAGCGGAAAATTTTCTGCCGAAGCTTACAAGGCGGCAAGCTGCCGCCCCCTTGTTCGCGTTGATAGTTGACCCGCACCAAAAGAAACGCATCGCGGTTCTTACTATATTCCAGTCGCGGGTAATTACGTTTCCGCTTGTTTATCTGTGAACGCGAACACGGGAGCGCAGGCTCTGCGCCGCGGAATTGGGTGCGGCAGCTTGCCGCCTTGAGCGAAACTTTTGATTTTTGTATATGGAAAGTTAACTCATT
>CADBPE010000276.1 GCA_902796475.1 uncultured Ruminococcus sp. | reverse complement strand
ATTGATGAAGAAAAAGCAAAAATAATACGGAGAATATTTGATATGTACCTATCGGGAATGGGCGCAAAAAGAATAGCGGTTCACTTGAATCATGAGAATATCCCCTCACCTGCTGATACAAAATGGAATAATGTGACTATTCTGAAAATACTCAGGCAGGAAAAGTACATCGGCGATATTCGCTGGCAAAAAACGTATTCAACATTTATGGGAGCAAAGTGGAAAATAAATCGCGGAGAACAAGAAAGCTATTACATCAGAGACTGCCTGCCTCCAATCATCAGCCGCGAGGATTTCATGAACGCGCAAACACTCCGTGAGAAAAATACAAGAAAACCACATAAAACCAATTCATCACCGTTTCGTGGTATAACAAAATGTACCTGCGGACGGTCTTTTTATTTCCGGAATACAGAAAAGCCGTTGTGGGAATGTTCAGGAAAGTACAGCACAGTTGATCAATGTCAAAATCCGACATTCCTTGATTCCGATTATCATAAAGCCTGGAACAGAATGTGCAGAAAGCTGAAAGATCATGCCGATGAAGTCATACTGCCATGCATTGACCTTTTCAAGTTATCAGAAGAATGTCCGGTAAGCGATGAAATATTACAGCTGCGTAAGCAGGCAGAAGAATTGTCAACTCGAAAGTATGTATTGTGGTCGTTATGTTCTCAGGGCTGTATCACAACAGAAAAATTTCTGACATTGCAGAATGAGATCGATGCAGATCTTGAAGAAATAGAAAAGAAGCTGTCATTAATGGACGGACAAGGCGATGAAGCAATAGATGAATTGACTTCTCTTTACAGACTTATTTCAGGCACATCTTCCGAAAAGCTGACAAAAAAGATATTGAAAAGAGTGCTATCGGATGGAAGAACAGTGGAGTTTGAACTTATGGGCGGTCTGAAAATCAAGGAGGCGCTGTAATGAATACAAGAATTATTCCATACGGCTATAAAATGGAAAAGGGTGTACTGCTTATAAACAAGGACGAAGCAGAACAAGTAAGAAGAATATTTAAAATGAGGATCAACGGAACAGGTGTTTACGCTATCGGCAAAATGCTCTTCGAGGAGCAAATATCATTTTTTGCCGATACGAGAGATAAGGCTATAAAAAAAGCAAGCGCTATTCTCTATAAGCCGATCTATGCAGGTGCAAAGGACTACCCTGCTATCATAGACAAAGAAACCTTTGACGAGGTGCAAAAAATGAAAACACCGGCTTTCCGCAAGCCATTGAACAAGGAAATAATTGATACGGAACCGGAAGAATATGAATTCATCGTCAACGAGAAGGCGAAAAAAATGAGAGCAGAACTTGAACAGATCATAACTGAACGTACAGCAGACAGCGCATCGGTGCGTGAAATGATATTTGCACTCGCTGCACAAAACTATTTATGTATCCAAAGAAAGGAAGATGTTTTATGATAACAGCAGCTAATGTTACATTGATCCCCGCAAAAAGAGAAATCCTCACAGGCTCCGGCAGCGGGGTAATCAAAAAAGTAGCGGCATACTGCCGTGTATCAACCGAACTGGAAAATCAGCAGAACTCTTATGCTGCCCAGATCAGCTATTACACCGATTACATAACGAGAAATCCCGACTGGCAGCTTGTTGGCATTTATGCTGACGAAGGTATCAGCGGAACCCGTACAAAAAACAGAACGCAATTCAACAAAATGATAAGGGCAGCCAGACGAAAGAAGATCGACCTTATTTTATGCAAAAGCATAAGTCGTTTTGCCCGCAATACGGTTGACTGCCTTGATTATGTCCGTGAGCTTAAATCTCTGGGCGTAACTGTCATTTTTGAAAAGGAAAACATCAACACAAGTTCCATGAGTTCAGAATTTGCAATCAGCCTTTACGCATCATTTGCTCAGGCGGAAAGTGAATCTATAAGCAAGAATGTCACATGGGGCATTGAGAAAGCCTATCGTGAGGGAAATGTTCATTACCGTTTCCATCAGATGTTAGGATATCGGCTTGACGAAAACGGAAAACCCTGCATTATAGATGAAGAGGCAGAGATCATCAGATTTATTTTCAGGGAATATGCGGCAGGCAGACGTTCTGCCGAAATTGCCAAAGCACTAACAGAAAAAGGCGCAAAACGCAGAAATGGAAGCGCTCAGTGGACAAGAAACCATGTATACCAGATATTGCAGAACGAAAAATATGTTGGTGATGCCAT
>CADBPE010000275.1 GCA_902796475.1 uncultured Ruminococcus sp. | reverse complement strand
GGAAACGGAACTCTACAGAAACTATGTAAAGGTAGAGCTGCTCTGACCGGCAAGCTGCCGGTGCCGATTTAGTTTTTGAAAGATATTATTTGTCAGAATGAAAAACGTTTCAAAAACTAAAGAAAAAAAGCTGGAGCAAAGCTCCAGCCGCGATGCGTTTCTTTCCGCACGAGTAAACTAACACCGCGAAATCGGGAGCGGCAGCTTGCCGCCCGCAGGCTCTGCGCCGGAGCTGTCACTCCGCCTTGCCGTTATAGGTAACGCCGCCGCCGTAGATGGTTGTCCAGTCGTTCTTCATGGAAACCGCTGTCCAGCCGTTTTCCTCGCAGCTTTTACGCATCTTTTCAGCCTTTTCAATGTTGCCGTTTTCTCTTTCGGTATCGTCACAGCAGAGCATGAAGGCGGCGCTCTTGTACTTATTATTTGTTATCGTAAAGTTTGCCATAGCCGCGTCACCAGAACTGTTGCCGAAGGACAGTACAGGCTGAACGCCGATCTCCTGCTCGATGACAGTTACCTTGTTCATTTTCAGATTCTTTATCAGGAAATCGCCTCCGGTAACGAGCTTATCATTCCTGGTGAAGGTATAATCAAGTCCGTCCGCATCGCCCTGACCTGTAGCTATAAGAGATTCATCCGAGCCGATCATCTGACTGCGCGGGATATTAACTATGCCCTCTGCAAGGCCTCTTGTAATAAAGCGGTCTGTTCCGCTGATAATGTATACCGTAAAGTCATTTGCCTGAAGGAGATCTATGACCTGGAGCATGGGCTTATAGAATGCCTGTCCGTTTGTCATATTGGTGTAGCTGTTCATCGGCTGATCTCTGTATGCTTTGACATAGGAATCGAATTCATCAGGCGTCATCCCCTTGAAGGCTGTTGCTACGGCTGTACCGTGTTTTACGTCAAGACCCTTCGGATAGCTGCCGGTTTTGAAATATTCTTCAATTATCTTTGCGGTCTCCTTTTCCTCATCACTTGCCTTGTCCTTATAATCGGGATCCTCCATTACACGGTGATAAAGGAGCTTGTGGTCGAAATAGCCGGGGTCTGTCTCACAGCAGAGAGTACCGTCCATATCAAATACGGCTATACGGTTTTTAACAGGAATAAAGAACCCGGAGCTTTCGTCTGTGATCGTCTTTATATAGTCTGTAAGCTGAGTTTTGAGCGGAGCGGAATCTGTCCAGAGAGAAAGAGAAGCCTCCGTTACAGTCTCGCTGTTTTGTGATGCTTCGGAAGAAGCCGATGTCTGTGATGCTTCGCTTGCTGCCGAGCCGCTCTCCTGCTTCTGATTGCAGGCGGAGAAGGACAGCACCATTGATGCCAGCAAAAGTATTGCTATTTTCTTTTTCATTTTGTATGACCTCCAATTGTTTTTCAATGTAATATTGTTCTGTGAGCAGGCGCAGAGCCTGCGCTCCCGTATTAGTTTTTTAAGCGTTTTTCATTCTGACAAATAATATCTTTCAAAAACTAAATCAGGACCGGCAGCTTGCCGGCGCAGAGCCTGCGGCGCAGAGCCTGCGCACCCGATTTTGCGATGTTAGTTTACTCGTGCGGAAAGAAACGCATCGCGGCTGGAGCTTTGCTCCTGCTTTTTTTTGGTTAACGCGGTGTAAGTTTGCTCATGCGATAAGAAACGCATCGCGGCCGGAGCTTTGCTCCTGCTTTTTTTTCTTTGGTTAACGCGGTGTTAGTTTACTCAAACGGATAGAAATTCTCGCGATTTATACTTTATTCCGGCTTATTTCTACACGTTTTGTCAAGACACCCCAGATCAGACCAGCATAGATTTTCTGTCAGCTATATCATGTTTGCTAATGCGAATATGATATAGCTTTTCATCATCTGTTTTCGCGTTCCTCGGTATTCTGTTCATAATTTATATTAATATTTTCAATGACTTCGCAATTGTGCGGCGGTGCCTTAAGTCTTGAATTTTAAGAAAATTTAAAGAAAATATGATATAATAGTCTAAAACTGTTAAGGAGAGATTAGCATGAGGATCTTACTGGTGGAAGACGAGGTTTCACTTTCAAATGCAATAAAAACTATTTTAGAGCGCAGCGGCTATGTTACCGACGCTGTTTATGACGGGCTTTCGGCGGTCGAGTATGCGCAGTCTGCGGATTATGATCTTATAATTCTTGACGTAATGCTGCCGCTTGCAGACGGCTTTGAGGTTCTGCGCACACTGCGGCGGGCAAAAATGGACACGCCTGTAATGATGCTTACCGCAAAAAGCACCATTGCCGATAAAGTGACCGGATTGAACGAGGGCGCCGACGATTACATGACAAAGCCATTCCATCCCGAAGAGCTTTTGGCAAGAGTAGGCGCTCTTACAAGAAGAAAGGGCAATATCGTTCTGAGAAAGCTTACCTTCGGTGACCTTACTCTTGATCTTGGCTCGGCGGTACTTGCATGCAACAACGAAACCGTACAGCTGAGCAAAAAGAAATTTGAGGTACTCAAGGTGCTGCTTTACAACCCAACAATGACCATTACGACCGAAAATCTTATAAACAAGGTATGGGGCGTGGATTCAAGCGCGACCGACAACAATGTTGAGGTGTACATTTCATTCATTCGCAAGAAGCTGAAATATCTTGGCTCAACCGTTGGTATCAGAAAGATACATTGTCTTGGATATCGTCTGGAGGAATTCAGATGCTGAAAGAATTCCGGCGGCGCTTTATCCTGCTTAACATGATGCTTGTCGGCGTTTCTCTTATGATAGCCTTGATATACATGGGCACTGTTATGTACCACCATGAGTATAAAGAATTGCAGAATACCATGTCGAACGTACTGCGTCCTCTAAACGGACACAGAGAACCGGAAAGGCAGAAGCCGGAAGACGAATCGGAAGAAACGTCAAAAGAAAAGAAGAACAAACCCGACTCAGAGTACAAGGATCCTTCAGACGAGCAGCTCCGGCCTCGTCAAAAGGATATACCGGCGCCGATCTCGGACACTCAGAAAAAGCGCGAATACAACGACAACATTTCCACAGTATATTATTATTCCGGAGATAACCGCATTTCAGTTATCTCCGATACCGATATTTATGACGGTGATATGGACGATCTGGTGCATGATATTATCTCATGTGAAGATCACTTTGGCACCCTTGATGAGCATGGGATAATTTATTACTATGAAAAAGCCAACGATGTAGCCAAAATAGCTATTTGCAGCACTTCATACATAAATTCAAGAATGTTTCGCATTTATATTCTTATGGCGGTCACTTTTATTATTGCCATGCTGCTTCTTCTGCCGCTGAGCATGAAGCTCGCGCATTTTGCCGAAGAACCTTTGAAAAAGGCCGTCAGCATGGAACGAACCTTTGTAGGCGATCTTTCGCACGACATGAAAACACCCATAACAATAATCATGGCAAACAATTCAATTATCCGTTCTAATCCGGATTCCACCATAAACGACAATATGCAGTGGATAGACAGCACCGACAGAGCCGCCGAAGACATGATGCAGATGATCTCCAACATGATGACCCTGACCTCTGTTGATGTTCCGAAAAAAAACATGGAGACCGTACCGGTAAGTCTGACATCAGCTGCGCAGCGCTGTATGCTGCAGTTTGAATCTCTTGCATATGAAAAGGGTATTGAGCTTGAGTATGATATTAAAGAGGAGCTTACCGTCAGGGCAACAGATGACTATATCAAGCGGATATGCAGCAGTCTTGTGGAAAACGCCCTGAAGTACGAGCCTTCGGGCGGGAAGATCATAGTAAAGGCATACTCAAAAAAGCATAAGGCTTTTTTTGTGGTTCAGAATTTGAACAGCATCATTTCCGAGGACGATTTCCCCCATATTTTTGATCGTTTCTATCGTGGTGATAAAACACGCAGCTTAACTCCCGGTCATGGTCTGGGACTGCCCATCATCAAGCAGATGTCTGTTCTTTGCGGCGGCGACATCTCTGCTTCGAGCAGCAGCAAGGACGGCACAGTTTTTACTGTCACTTTTATTTGCGCATGATCTATAAATCTCCGAGAAGCTTCGGTAGATCCTTGAATTGCTGAAGCTCCGGCACCTGATGGTCGATCGTGCCAAAGCCGTATGATGCATGAATAAATTCATATCCCGCTTTCATTGTGGCATCGTAGTCGCCCTGGATATCACCTACATAAAAGGCTCTGTCGAGAGAATTTCTTTTTGCAAGCAATGCGATGTTGTCGCCCTTTTGAAGAAGGTTATTGCCGTAACACTCGATGTCGTCAAAGTATTTTCCAAAACCGAAATGGTCGAGAAACGCTTCAATATAGCCTTTCTGACAATTGCTGACTATGTAAAGCGAATAATTTTCCTTCAGCTCTGCAAGTGTCTTTTCCAGTTCCGGATAGAGTACGCCGCCGTGAACGCGAAGATATTCGTTTTCATATATGCAGCATTGTTCAAGAAGCTGCATACGCCTGTCACTGGGCATGCCGGAGAAAATTATGTCGGCTATCCTGTCCATAGTCAGCCCCATAACGCCCATGATGTCCTCTTTGGTTATCTCCGGACGGTCAACACCGAGTTCACGAAGCTTTTCTGTCCATGAGGCTGCCACATTTTCGGAGGAATCCCAGAGAGTGCCGTCCATATCAAAAATAATACCTGTTTTCATCAGACCTCCGCCATTCTGTTATAGATTTCGCTGAGCCGTTTGCTGTCGTGCCTGAAATCACTGAGGACAGTTATCCTGCCCGGTCTGATATTTCTGGCAAGAAGCCACATATCGTCAAACATGGACTCGCTGATACCATAGGACTTGGGATTGAAGTCAATGCCGTAGGTATGGCAGAAATCAATAAGCCCCTTAGGATCCTGACCCTGAAGTATCGCTGCCGGAATACTGCCCATAGCTACCGCTATGCCGTGTGATATTTTTATATCACGGTAATGCTCCTCGATAGCGTGGGCAAAAAGATGCTCACTGCCGCTGCACGGACGTGACGAGCCTGCTATTTCCATAGCAAGGCCGCCCATTACAAGCGCTCTTGAAAGAATACGGATAAACACACGGCTCTTTATATTCTTTTCGTCACAGTGGTACACTGAATCATAGCTCATTCTGGCAAGAGCGTATGCAAAATCCTCAACATTGTTGTCTGTTCTTGCTGCTGAAAGCTTCCAGTCAAAGAGCGCGGTATGCTTGGAAATGGTATCGCCTATGCCCGAAAGCGTCTGACCGAGAGGCGCGTTTGCTATCATGTCGGTATCCACAATTATGGCTGTGGGTATCTTGCAGGGGATAGTCTTGCGGGCGCTGCCCTCTGTTTCAAGAACCGAAAACGGCGATGCAAGGGAATCATTGCTGAGAGAAGTAGGCATACAGATGTATACCGCCTTACTGATATGAGAAGCATACTTTGCGGTGTCAAGAACTCTGCCGCCGCCGATACCGACAATGACCTTTATATCTTCAACGCACACCTTTTTGGCGATCTTCACTGCCTCATCAAAGCTGGCGTTCTGCATGGAATATATCTCTGCGCCGCCGAAATCCTTGCTGACCTCGTTTATCTTTTCGGTATAAATGCGTATAAGATTGTCCTCGGAAATGACTATGGCTTTCTGTCCCACTATTTCCGGCAGATAGCGTCTGACTATCTCATCAGAATGTGAAAACGCATCATCTTCTACGGCAAGACATATAGGCAGATTGAACCTTGAATGCTGATTCATGTTTTTCCTCCGTTCAGGTATTTATGTAATGTATTATGCAGCGCAGCTTTAAGCTTCCGCATGGGTAAACTATCAACTCTGGATCGTCATCGGCAGCTTGCCGGCGCAGAGCCTGCGCTCCCGATTTAGTTTTGGAAACGTTTTTCATTCAGATATATTACATCTTTCAAAAACTAAATCAGAACCGGCAGCTTGCCGGTCGTGGGCGCGGGCTATGCGCAGACTATGTCGCCCGCTTTGAGCATTGACGGTGAGAAGCTGCAAAGCAGTGCGGCGTCTTCATTGCCTTCTGCGGCGCTTTCGCTGATAGCCTTATTTACTGCAATGCTGCGTACCTCAAATGAACCCTTTTCAAGACCGTTCCTGCTCACCACATTCAGCACTTCGCCTTTGGTGACTGTCCCCTTTTTCACCGAGCCGACCACTGCTATATACTGCTCATCAACACGGATGAAGTTGGTTATCTCCATTGCAAAAGTGTACTTAGCATAATTGTCCGCTGAATATATATTTTTGACCTCTGGCATCTTCATTCCGCTTGAAGCTCCCTGCGGATATGCGTAACCGTGATCCGGAGCAAGCGGCTGCGGGTATGGCTGGGGCTGTATGTCCTGACCCGGCTGTACTGGTGTCGGCGGCTGAGGATAGGCTATCGGCTGCGGGTATGGCTGGGGCTGTATGTCCTGACCCGGCTGTACCGGTGTCGGCGGCTGAGGATAGGCTATCGGCTGCGGGT
>CADBPE010000274.1 GCA_902796475.1 uncultured Ruminococcus sp. | reverse complement strand
TTTGAGAGGGGACGCCCTGCGCAAGAGGGCGTCCCCTACTGACAGTTCCGGAACAACAGGCTTGGCGCAGAGCCTGCGCACCCAATTTCGCGTTCATAGATAAACAAGCGGAAACGCAGCAGCCCGCGCCCCAAAATAACAAGCCAAGAACGACAACACAAAAGTTTCGCTCAAGCCTTTTCAAAGGCTTGCAGGTCCAGGGCGGCGCCCTGGTCGCGCTCCGCAGAGTGCGAAATCCCTAAGCTTCAAGCGCTCCGCAAGGGGTGAATCAAAAAACAGTCCGGTGGACTGTTTTTTGAGAGGGGGACGCCCTGCGCAAGAGGGCGTCCCCTACTAATGGTCAGTTTAAAAGCAGCTTGCCGCCGTTTCTAACAATGGGTTCCCCCCGGTATGACTTGCAGCGCAAAATTGATTTCCGTATCTTCTCCCTTGAAAATGCTTGATTATTCGGGACGGATAATGTATAATGAATGATCAGGAATAAAAATCAGAATTATGGGGGAAGAAGCTTGGCTACGAACAATAAAGAGCTTATCAACAAAAGAAGGACCTTTGCGATCATCTCACACCCTGATGCGGGCAAGACCACTCTTACCGAAAAGCTGCTGCTCTATACCGGAACCATACAGCTCGCAGGCTCCGTAAAGGGCAAGAAAACCGATAAACACGCCGTATCCGACTGGATGGAAATTGAAAAACAGAGAGGTATCTCGGTAACATCGTCTGTCATGCAGTTCAATTATAACGGATACTGCGTTAATATCATCGACACTCCCGGACATCAGGACTTCTCGGAGGATACCTACCGCACACTTATGGCTGCCGACTCAGCCGTAATGGTGATCGATGCTTCAAAGGGCGTTGAGG
Organism: uncultured Ruminococcus sp.; assembly: GCA_902796475.1. GTDB lineage: Bacteria > Bacillota > Clostridia > Oscillospirales > Acutalibacteraceae > UBA1213. Next base: position 3,752 of record CADBPE010000274.1, on the reverse strand, counting down.
CTCAGACAAGAAAGCTTTTTAAAGTCTGCCTGCTTCGTGATATACCTATTTTTACCTTTATAAATAAGATGGACAGGGAAGCGAAAAGTCCCTACGATCTTCTTGAGGATATCGAAGAGGTACTTGGGATACATACCTGCCCCATGAACTGGCCTATCGGCTGCGGCAAGGAGTTCAAGGGCGTGTATGAATTTGCGACCAAGGAGATACTTGCCTTTACCGCCAACAACGGTCAGCGTGAAGTCGAAACCGATAAGCTCACACTTGACGATCCTGAGCTTGACGAAAAGCTGGGCGATACCCTTGCCCAGACTCTCCGTGATGATGTTGAGCTGCTTGAAGGCGCCGGCGATGATCTTGATCTTGACCAGGTACGTCACGGCAAGCTGACGCCCGTATTTTTCGGCTCTGCTCTTACTAACTTCGGCGTTGAGCCGTTTTTGGCTGACTTCCTTAAAATGACTACCCCTCCGCTGCCGAGAAATACCGTCAACGGAGAGATAGATCCGTTTGATGATGAATTTTCCGCTTTCGTATTTAAGATCCAGGCAAACATGAACAAGGCTCACCGCGACAGGATCGCATTCATGCGCATCTGCTCCGGAAAGTACGAAAAGCAGATGGAGGTCTGGCATGTTCAGGGTGAGAAGAAAATGCGTCTTTCGCAGCCTCAGCAGCTTATGGCTCAGGACAGAGAAGTCATAGACGAGGCTTATGCCGGCGATATCATAGGTGTGTTTGACCCGGGCATTTTCTCTATCGGAGATACTGTATGCACACCCTCAAAAAAAGTACAGTTTGAAGGCATACCCACCTTTGCGCCGGAGCATTTCGCTCAGGTGCGATTAAAAGATACCATGAAGCGCAAGCAGTTTGTAAAGGGCATTACCCAGATAGCTCAGGAAGGCGCCATACAGATATTCCAGAACCTCGGCGGAGGTATGGAGGAGGTCATCGTAGGCGTTGTAGGCGTGCTTCAGTTTGAGGTGCTTGAATACCGCCTTAAAAACGAGTACAATGTGGATATCATTCTTGAGCATATGCCCTATGAGCTTATAAGATGGATAGACAACGAAAATCTTGACCCGAAAAAGCTGAATCTGACGTCTGACACCAAGCGTATACAGGATCTCAAAGGAAAGCATCTGCTGCTGTTCTCCAGTGAGTGGAACATCACATGGGCAACAGAGCACAACAAAGAGCTTGTACTCACAGATTTCAGCAAAAACTGAATAATATTGACTATCTTACCGCACAGCAATGCCTGTGCGGTGTTTTTTTATTGTAATTTCATGCTCTGGAACTGAAATAATAGATAAAATTTCATTGACAATGATGTGCATATGAGATATAATTTATTTGTGCTTGTAAAAAATATTGTATTTTTTGCTTAAAGCTTTACATATCATAATTAAGGAGGAAAACAACCCTATGAAACAGTATCCCGCAAAAAGCATTTTTAACATTGCATTGGCCGGTCACAGCGGATCAGGCAAAACTTCTCTTGCAGAAGCAATGCTCAATCTCGGCGGAAATTCCGAAAGACTCGGCAAGGTGAGCGACGGAAATACCGTTATGGACTTCGATCCTGAAGAGATCAGGCGCAAGACTTCCGTTCAGACAGGCGTAGCTCCCGTTGAATGGAAGGGCAAGAAGATCAACATAATAGATGCTCCCGGTCTTTTTGACTTTGAGGGCGGTCTTTATGAAGCTGTAAGAGCTGCCGATACGGTACTGATAACTGTTTCGGGCAAGGACGGCGTTTGCGTAGGCACCGAAAAGGCTGTCAAGGCTGCCGACAAAAGGGGCCTTACAAAGGTCTTTTTCGTAAACGGTCTTTGCGATGAGAGCGCAAGATTCTACCGCGTTTTTGAAAACCTGAAGGCTTCCTTCGGTCCTTCGGTCTGCCCTGTTGTTGTTCCTTATATAGTAGACGGTCAGGCTGACTGCTATGTCAATCTGCTTGAATACAAGGCTTATAAGTATGTAGACGGCAAGATCACCGTTGTTCCGATCCCCGATATGGGCGACAGACTTGAGGGTCTGAGAACAGCTATTAACGAGGCTGTTGCCGAAACAAGTGACGAAATGTTTGAAAAGTATTTCTCCGGCGAGGAGTTCACTCCCGAGGAGATCATCGTAGGCGTAAGCAAGGGCGTAAAGAACGGCTCCATCAGCCCCGTATTCTGCGGCGATGCTCTTCTTACCTACGGTATAGAGCAGCTTCTTAACGGTCTTATCTGGCTTGCTCCTACGGCTGAGGATAAGAGCGGTGAAATGGCTCTTGATACGGACGGCAGCCCCATAGAGCTGAATGTAAACGATGACGCTATGACAGCCGCTATCGTATTCAAGACTATCGCAGACCCGTTTGTAGGCAAGCTTTCATATTTCAAGGTGATCTCCGGCAAGGTATCACCCGATTCTCCGCTTGTGAACATGAGAACAGGCAACAGCGAGAGGATATCCAAGGTAATGACCATCAAGGGCAAGAAGCTTGAAGATGCTCCCTACATCGGCGCAGGCGATATAGGCGCCGTTGCAAAGCTTTCTGGCACCAACACGGGCGATACTCTGTGCGCTCCCGCAAGAAAGGTAGTTCTTGACGGTATAGATTATCCTTCTCCTTCTCTGACAATGGCTATCGCTCCCAAAACAAAGGGCGATGAAGAAAAGGTCGCTCTTGGTATCGCTAAGCTTTGCGAAGAGGATCCCACTATCAGATTCGAGACAAATAACGAAACTCATCAGATGATAATCAGCGGCATGGGCGAGCAGCACCTTGATGTTGTCGTATCCAAGCTCAAATCAAAGTACGGCACCGAGGTCGTTCTTTCCAAGCCGAAGGTAGCTTACCGTGAAACAATAAGAAAGACTGTCAAGGTACAGGGCAGATACAAGAAGCAGACAGGCGGTCACGGTCAGTTCGGCGACGTCTGGATCGAGTTCTCTCCCTGTGACAGCGAGGATATGGTATTTGAAGAGAGAGTCGTCGGCGGCGCAGTTCCCAAGGGCTTCTTCCCCGCAGTAGAGAAGGGTCTGAGAGAGAGCATTTCAAAGGGACCGCTTGCAGGATATCCTGTTGTTGGTCTTAAGGCAACGCTTTATGACGGTTCATATCATCCGGTAGACTCCTCCGAAATGTCATTCAAGACCGCTGCGTCACTTGCTTACAAAGCAGGTATGCCTGATGCATCTCCCGTACTTCTTGAACCGTTCGGTCTGCTCAAGGCGACAGTACCGGATGCAAACATGGGCGACGTTATGGGCGAGGTAAACAAGAGAAGAGGCCGTGTGCTTGGCATGAATCCCTCCGAGGACCGCATGCAGACGATAGAAGCCGAGGTACCCCAGGCTGAGATGAGTGACTTCTCCACCTTTATCCGTCAGTGCACCCAGGGCAGAGGCTACTTCACATTCACTTTCGTGCGCTATGAAGAGGTTCCCGCAATGGTTTCCCAGAAGGTTATAGAGGAAGCCGCTGCAAAATAATATACCGATCCCAATTCAGGGACAGTGAAGATCCCGAAAGATCACAGCCGGCTTCCGGTCAACCACCGGAGACCGGCTGTTTTTTTGTCAGCTTTAGCAAGCGCAGGGGATGATATTCAGGGTGTAATGCTATTATTGCCCGGTCGGCGCTTCCTTGTTCGCGTTGATAGTTGACCCGCACCAAAAGAAACGCATCGCGGCTCTTACTATATTCCAGCCGCGGGCAATTACATTTCCGCCTGTTTATCTGTGAACGCGAA
>CADBPE010000273.1 GCA_902796475.1 uncultured Ruminococcus sp. | reverse complement strand
CTGCGGAGCGCGACCAGGGCGCCGCCCTGGACCTGCAAGCCTTTGAAAAGGCTTGAGCGAAACTTTTGTGTTGTCGTTTTTGGCTTGATATTTTTGGGCGCGGGCTGCTTCGTTTCCGCTCGTTTATCTGTGAACGCGAAATCGGGAGCGGCAGCTTGCCGCCGCAGCAGAGTGCAAAAGACATTATAACGTATAAAAAGTAGGAAAATTCCGCTTATTGCGCTTATAAAACAGTTTTTTTCAGAAAAGTATTGTTAATTCTATAATTTTTTGGTATCATTATTATCGGGGTGCTTTAATGCGCCCGAAAGTGTTGCTGCTGCGCGTATATCGCCGGCAGAGATCTGTCAGTTCCTCATGCAGACCGGCTGCAGTTTCCGCTTGACTGCGCTCGGTCAATCATTAAGGAGATGTAAAAATGAAAAACAGTATTTCACTCAGAAAAAGAATTATCGCCGCAATGATATCAGGCACCATAGTCCTTGCCGCTGTGGCGTCGGGCTGCGGCGCTTTCAACAAGACTAACGAAAATACAGAATCTACCGTTACCTCGAATACAACATCAGGCTCCGACAAGACCAAGACAAAGCTGCCGGTTTCTACCGACTACGCAGCAAAGACCGAGCATTTCCAGATCGCCACAACTATCGCCAACTTCCTTTTTAACAGCTACTATCAGAACAGAAGAGACGCCTACGCTTATCAGGGACTTGACGTTACAAAAGACCTCAAGGATCAGTATTACGATGATGAAAACAATATTACCTGGTTCGATTTCTTTATGAACGAAACAAAGAAGTATCTTGGACAGGTGCTCGTAATGTGCGAGGCTGCCCGTGAGGACGGCATCGAACTGGATAATACCGACATGGAATCGGTAAAGACAACAATGGATTCTATCCGTTCTGCGGCAAACGCAGCAGGCGAGTCCTTTGAGGATTATATAGTAAAGCATTTCAGCGAGAACATTACCGAGGCTGATCTGGAGAATTATCTTCAGCTCACGGCTCTTTCAAGCAAATACTATACAAAGGTATACAACGGCTTTACATATACTGACGCCGATTATGAAAAGTGCTTTGAAGAGAACAAGACCAGCTATCAGTATGCCGATTTCCTGAAGTTCAACTTTGTGTTCCCGACAGATTCCGAGGATTCCGACAGCTCTAAGAGCAAGGAAAATGCTGCCGCTGCCGAAAAGGCAAAGGCTTATGCCGAGGATCTGGCAAAGTGCAAAACCGAAAAGGAATTCAAGAACTACGTCAGGAAGTATCTCACGGATAACCCCGATGTTATAACGTCAAATTCGGAGTCATCCATGTCTGATATTGAGGTCAAGGCTGCTATCGAAGCTGCAGTTGACGGTACCCTTATGAAGAAGTACCCCTATGAGGTCACATCTGACGGCGGCAAATGGGTGTTTGATCTGGCAAGAAAGGAATATGATTCCACCGTTATCAAGAACACAAATTCCTATACCACTTTCCTGCTTCTGAAGCCTGCCTATCGTGATGAGAGCATTTCAAGAAGCGTTCGTCATATCCTGTTCACTCCGAAATCTTACGGCGGCGAGGGTCAGGTAATGGAGATCGCTTTCCAGAAGGCAAACGAGGTATACAACGATTGGAAGAATAACGATCCCACAGAGGAGCATTTTGCAGAGCTTGCAAAGCAGTACAGCGATGACGGCGGCTCAAAAGAAAACGGCGGTCTTTATGAGAACGTCAAGCAGGGCGATATGGTGACCAACTTCAATAACTGGCTGTTCAACGAATCCAGAAAGCCCGGCGACAGCGGCATTGTACAGACAGAATTCGGCTATCATATCATGTATTACATTGGCGAGGACAGTACGCCCACATGGAAGAAGTCTATGGATACTCTTATGCGTCAGGACAGCTTCAACGAGAAATTTGAGGAGATATCTCAGAAGTATACTGTTGAATACAACGACAGCGCTATACAGACCATAGAGGAATCCGAATATCAGGAGTCGTCCGCAATAACCTATACGGAAAGCTCAAACTGAATAAATGACAGGCAGCAGGTCAATGCTCTCAAAAGGAGTATTGACCTGTACGAGAATATCAGACAAAATAATACCAAAAATGGGCGGCGGCGTACCGCCTGAAAAGAAACGGAGGAAAAACATGAGCGATAATGAAAAGAAAACCATACTGATAGACGGCGCTGAACAGTTAGCTATGAATATCGCCCAGTACAGCAGCGGACTTATCGTGGACGATGAGCGCATACTCGATGTAGTGCAGGAACATATCATTCCTTTTGAAAGCTTTTTTGATACCTACGCCTGCGCGATTATGGAGATGGAAACAAAGTTCAATGTACTGAACAAGCAGTTTTCGCTTATTTATGACGGAAATCCTATCGTGTATATCGTGTCGCGCGTGAAGGATTACGACAGCATACTCAGAAAAGTGATACACAAGAACCTGCCCCGCACACTTGATGCCATAGAAAAAAATATCCGTGATATTGCCGGAGTGCGTGTGGTATGCTCCTTCAAGGAGGATATTTACCGTCTGGAGCGCTGCCTGCTTAGTCAGGATGACGTGACTCTCATCGACAGGAAGGATTACATCGAGCACCCGAAGCCCAGCGGTTACAGAAGCCTGCACCTTATAGTGTCGATACCGATCTTTCTTGAGCAGGGCAAAAAGGACGTTATCGTAGAGGTGCAGCTGCGCACCATCGCTATGGATTTCTGGGCAAACCTTGAGCATAAGCTCAAATACAAGAAGAATATTGATCCGCACAGACTGGAGGATCTTTCAAAGGAGCTTATCGACTGCGCAAATATAAGCGCATCTCTTGACGAGCGCATGCAGAACGTCCGTGACTGTCTTGTAAAGGATCAGCCTGTACCGCAGCAGACGTCAGAGGATATGATAGATCAGCTGCTGAACGGAAACGGCGTGCAGTGATACAGGAAAAATAAAAAGCCGATGGACGCAGTGTTCATCGGCTTTTGTATATTATTATGTTTTGCAGTTGTCGCAGATCAGGCGGCTTTTGAGGCTTCGGAGCTTTCGTCAGCCTTTGACTCTGCTGATGCTTCAGCGGTCTTTGAAGTCTCTGATGTTTCAGCGGCTTTTGAAGTTTCGGATGTTTCAGCGGTCTTTGAGGTCTCGGAGGCTTCGGAAGTTTTGGAGCTTTCGGAATAGTATGCCTTAACGGTATTTTCGATCAGCTTTTTGCGTACAACATTTCCCTGATTTGAGGAACCGTCGCCGTAGAGCATAACATATTTTCCGCTGTCTGAAAGTGTTGCGGGATAAGTAGTGTCTGTATCCACGCCTTCCTTATTAAAGAGGTGGAACGAACCGGTCTCTTTTATTTCTTCAATTACTCTTGAAGCGTTGGGGTCGGAATATGAGGTGTCATACTCGTAAAGCTCGCATACAACATTAGAGTTGTCAACAGTGAATATGTACCTGTAACCTTTTTTCGCGCCGATGACCTCGGCAAGCATAACGGTAGGCTCGGTTTGTACCGGAAGATAGTTAAGAGCTTTGAGATATTTTACAAGACCGTCGAGATCATCTGCAAAGTCGCTCTGTTTTATGGTATCCGGATCGACAGCATTATTGGTGTCCAGATTTTCGTATTGAGGTCCTTTCTGGAAGCAGCCGGTCAGAGTAAGGCACAGGACCGCGCAAAGTACGGCAAGTATAATTTTTTTCATAAGAGTCCTCCGTATCATGACTAAAAATAAGATTTGAATAACAATAAGCCTATTATAACGCATTTGTTCACGCAATTCAAGTATAATTATTGCCGCAGACAGGGTTTTTGAATCAGTTGGCTTTCAATGAACAAAAATAAAAGGTCTCGCTTTTGATCTTATGCGGCTGCTCCGTAAGTGTATTTCTTTCCGGAAGCTAAACAGTACCCGACAAATTGACGCCGGCGTCTTTCAGGATATTGTCGAGGAATCCGTCAAGCCGTTCTTTCTTTTCTGCATTGTCCTTTACGTTTTTTCCGAGAAGGCTTTCTTCGCCTTTGTTGGCGTAGTCCGATAAAAGTGATACGGTACATGTGCCCATGCTCATCATAAGCGAAAGCACAATAAAAAGGATCCCTGTTATCATTCCGGCTTTTGCAGGAACGGAACGCTTTCCGCCCTTTTTGGACGCAGCTGATGCGACTATGGCGGCTATGGCAAAGACAAATGCTCCTGCCGCAAACGCCGCATTGAACCATCCCGAAAGCATAACTCCTGTGCCTCTGATATTTTCCATTGGTATGGCAGCGGCGACTATAAGTCCCAGAGCGATAAGCGCAAATACAAGCGACATCATGCCGCCTTTGCTCTTATTTCCGTTTGAAGACCCTGCTTTTTTCTTTTTTCCGCTGCTGTTTGACGTATCCTTTTGTTTGGCTTGTTTTGTGTTTTCATCAGCCATTTTTTCCGCCCCCGTTTCTGTAATGGAATTATATCACAAATTCCGGTCTGCCGCAATAGCGCAGCGGTGAATTGCGGGAGATCAATTTTTAAAAACGTTCCGCCCGAGAGGGAAACTCAACTGGATTTCGCAGTGTTTTAGGAAGGAAGTCTGGGGGCAACGTCAACAATTTAAGACTTTCCTTCACCGCTTTGCAGCGGTGAGTGCGACTTTTTCGGGATTTGTCACAAGGGGACGCCCTCTTGCGCAGGGCGTCCCCTCTCAAAAAACAGTCCACCGGACTGTTTTTTGATTCACCCCTTGCG
>CADBPE010000272.1 GCA_902796475.1 uncultured Ruminococcus sp. | reverse complement strand
GGTTGGTGTCGGCAAGCTGATGAAGATGGCTATTGAGCTCGGTAAGGCTGAGCGTCCCACACTCCACTGCGGTATCTGCGGTGAGCACGGCGGCGATCCCTCATCTGTTGAGTTCTGCCATAAGATCGGTCTTGACTATGTATCATGCTCACCCTTCAGAGTACCGATAGCTCGTCTTGCTGCTGCACAGGCTGCAATCGCTGACAAGAAGTAATTCTGATAAGCTGAGCAATAATCTCAAATAAACGGGCCCCCGATACCGAAAGGCGTCGGGGGTCTTTTTGTGCGCTTTTCTGCCGGCGCAGAGCCTGCGGCGGCTTGCCTGAAAGGGGTGACAGAAAAATCAAGGCGACAGGATCTCCGTAAAAACGCCCTGCGGGCGTTACCATCACCCCTGACCCTCTTCCAAAGGAAGAGGAGGGGATTCTTCTAAGAGGGCTGGCGCCCTCTTACACCCTGATATGATCTGTTGTCTTAGGCATATTCAAGAGGGCGGCGCCGAAACTTTTGTGTATTGGTTTTGGGAAGTTTATGTTGATTTTTGCGTTATGATTGACAAAAAAAGCGTTTTGTTGTACAATATTTCCATGTACGATTTTATCAATGCCGCTTGGGCGAATTTATTACCGGAAAGGAATTATACAGATCATGATAATTTTTGAAGCAAAGATCAGAGAACAGACAGTCAGATTATTCGCTGACCTCCCACTTAAAAACGCAGCCGGCGCTATTATGCGCGTGCTTGCAGATGTCAGCAGAAAAACCAATATCTTTAACAATAAGTTTGTGCTGAATTTCGGCTGGAATTTTCTGTTCCTTACAGAAAGAAACGACAGCAACGGCGAGAAATTCTGGGTCGTAGAAACGGCTGACTTTAACAAAAACCCCGCACAGGACAGAACCGATAACCTCACTACCGCTCTTGTTGTGCAGAATATGCAGATGGAGGCAGTTCAAGTGGCAAAGGTAAAGCCCGAAAACTGCACAAGCAGGGATACCATCCTTGTGCTTAAAGCTGCTCTTGAATCCAACGATATTTATATGCACAGGAAGGAAGCTGCAAAGGACGGAGATTCCGGCTGGTACTATGGACTTCTTGATGATCCCGATGAGGAAAACCATGTTCTTGCCGATTTTGAGAGCATGCCCACATATAAGCTTATCGCAGTGTGCCCCGATGCAATGAGAGTTCTTCAGCTCCCTGTCGGCACAGTGGCTGTTTTCAACAACAAGACGCTTACGGCTCTTGTAGACGGTGAGGATAATGCTCTCAGCTTCACCACTGAGGAGGAGAGAAGACGTCTGGGCGAGAAGCAGCGCAGAGAATTTGAGGCTGAGGTGGCTGCCGCTAAGGCAAGGGCGCAGGCAGAAGCCAACGGTCAGAAGCCTGAGAGCGCTGAATAATGTTTAAGCTGATAAAACAATGCGGCAGGGCAAGACGCGGCGAGCTTATAACTCCTCACGGCACTGTAATGACGCCCGCTTTTATGAATGTTGCTACCTGCGGGGCTATAAAAGGCGCCGTTTCGGCTCTTGATCTGAAGGAACTGCGCTGTCAGGTGCAGCTTTGCAATACCTATCATCTGCATCTTCGTCCGGGAGATGAAACAGTGAAAAAACTGGGCGGTCTGCACAGGTTTACCCGCTGGGACGGTCCCATTCTTACCGACAGCGGCGGATTTCAGGTGTTTTCGCTTGCAAAGCTCCGCAATATCAAGGAGGAGGGAGTTACCTTCGCTTCGCATATTGACGGACACCGTATATTTATGGGTCCGGAGGAGAGCATGACGATACAGTCAAATCTTGGCTCGACTATCGCTATGGCTTTTGATGAGTGCATTGAAAATCCTGCCGAATACGGATATACAAAGCGTTCCTGCGAGCGCACATTCAGATGGCTTGTTCGCTGCCGTGACAAAATGCAGGAGCTTAATTCGCTTGAAACTACCATAAACAGGGAACAGTATCTTTTCGGCATAAATCAGGGCTCCACCTATGACGATCTGAGGATAGACCATATGCAGCGCATAAGGGAGCTTGATCTGGACGGCTATGCCATAGGCGGTCTTGCTGTGGGCGAAAGCGCCGAGGAAATGTACCATATTATAGACGTGACCGAGGAGTATATGCCCAAGGATAAACCAAGATATCTTATGGGTGTGGGTACGCCGGTGAATATTCTTGAAGCGGTATATCGCGGTGTGGATATGTTCGACTGTGTTATGCCTACGAGAAATGCCCGCCATGCAAACGTGTTTACATGGAGCGGCCGCCGGAATATGATGAACGAGAAGTATACTCTTGACGAGGAGCCTATCGACACACAATGCGGCTGTCCTGTGTGCAGAAACTTTACAAGGGCGTATATCAGACATCTTTTCAAAAGCGGTGAGATGCTGGCTATGCGTCTGTGCGTAATGCATAATGTGTGGTTCTACAATACTCTGCTTATGAAGATCAGGGAAAGTCTTGACAACGGCAATTATGAGGAATTTTACCATACCTACCGTGATATTCTGGACAAGCGCATATAAAAACGGGCTTTGACTCGGAAATACTGCGGTATTTTCGGAAAAAGTAATAAAATATACCGTTTGGTTGCATTATTATCTTAATTATTGCTATTGAAAGAAAAAGGAAAAAATGTTATAATATTAACATTATTTTGGAAAGGAAGATCTATCACATGATATTTGGAATGATCGATAATACAGCAGCTTCCACTGCTGCCTCTGCGGCTGCCTCCGGCGCTCAGAATACGGCTGCGCAGACTGCAAATCCCTGGCAGTGGGTGCTTACAATAGGAATCTGGGTGGTCGTTATCGCTGCGGCTTACTTCCTGTTCATACGTCCTTCAAAGAAGAGACAGAAGCAGGAGGAAGAACTCAGGAACAGCATTGAGATCGGCGATGATGTTACGACCATAGGCGGCATTGTCGGCAGAGTTGTTGCCGTAAAGGATGACGATGAATCCTTCATCATTGAAACAGGCAGCGACAAGACAAGAATGCGCTTCAAAAAATGGGCTATCGCTTCGGTAGACACACCTGACAAGCAGCCCAAGAAGGAAGAAAAAAATCCCGATAAGAACGGCAAGGAAGAAAAAAATCCCGATAAGTACGACAAGGAAGACAAAAAGAGAAAAAAAGATAAGTACGAAGAGTGATTTTCTGCATAATGAGGTGAGCTTATGAAGGATCATGGTGCTTTTGTAGGTTGCTGGATAGTGGAAATTGGCGGCACGACAGGCGGCAGATATGAAGCCAGTGTAGAAAAGGATGCCGAGGGCAGGATACTTGCAAACTATCTCCGTAAGGAGACTGCCGGCAGCCGTACTGTAAAGAAAAAGAAAAAGATAAAGCCGGAAGTGTTTGAGAAATTAGAGGACGCTTTATCGGGTTTTGATTTTGAAAAGAAGGCTTCTCCCGAGGTCATTGCCGAGAGAAAGAACATGTTTGCGCTTGATTCTCCCATAAAGCACATCACCATTCGTTTTGAGAAGGCTCAGTACGATCTTTGCGCTGATGATACAGCCGAGGAAAACATTTCTGCGGCGCATATTCTTACAGGCTTTTTCGTGTCTGCTTTTGACGAATAAAAGGAGCATAATTCAGCAGGTCTGTTCTGAGGACAGACCTGTTATTTTTTTGTCTTCGCCTGAATATACTATTTTCAAGCGGCAAGCCGCCGCCCCCAATTTCGCGTTCGCAGATAAACAAGCGGAAACGTAATTACCCGCGCCCCAAAATATCACCCTAAAATCCAAACACATAAGTTTCGCTCAAGCCTTTTCAAAGGCTTGGCGCAGAGCCTGCGCACCCGTGTTC
>CADBPE010000271.1 GCA_902796475.1 uncultured Ruminococcus sp. | reverse complement strand
GCACTCCATCAAGGGCGGCATGAAGAACTGCCAGGCTGAGATGAAGAAGGCTGTAGAGTGCGGCTACTGGAATATGTTCCGTTACAATCCTGCTCTCAAGGCTGAGGGTAAGAACCCCTTCACACTTGACAGCAAGGCTCCCACAACATCTTATCGTGACTTCATCCTGGGCGAGGCTCGTTACAGCGCTCTTACTCGTTCCTTCCCCGAAAGAGCAGAAGAGCTCTTCAAGAAGGCTGAGGAGAAGTCTGTTGACAGATACGACGAACTCAAGACCCGCGCCGGAAAGTAATTATTCTTGGGGCTCTGAGTTTCGCCTGTCGGCTCGGTCGGCGCCTCTCAGCCTGCGGCTGAGAGGTCTCCCCCGGAGACCCGCGCCCCGGACCCTGCCAGGGCACTGCCCTGGACCTGCCGGGACGCTGTCCCGGACCCTGCCAGGGCTTCTCGCCCTGGACCTCGGCAGGACCGTGACGGTCCTGCACCTGCGAGTTTGAAGCATTAAAAGTTCCCCGTAGCCGGTTCAGTTCCGGCTATGGGGGATTTTTTTGTTGCAAAAAACAGCAAATTTATTTATAATATATCTGTAACCTTTTCAGCGCAGAAAGATTATTAAGATAAGCGGGTGGTAAATAATGATCATCCTTTTGGCTATGATAGACAGCCCCGAGGACAAAAAAACCTTTGAGCAGGTCTATATGCAGAACAGGGATTTCATGTTCAACTACACTTACCGTATCCTCGGTGACGAAGCCTCTACCGAGGATGCCGTTCATGACGCCTTTCTCTCCCTTGCGAAAAATTATGACAGGTACAAGCATCTCGACAGCGGCCAGATGAGGAGTTTCCTCACCATTACCGTCCGGAATGCTGCGTTCAAGATATATAATCACCGCAAAAGGGAAAACGTGACCGAGGAAATATACAAGGACAACGATATGCTGCCGGATATATCCGAGGATGCGGAAAAGAAAGACCTGAAGCGCATTCTTTTTGAACTGGTCAAGTCGCTGGACAGCAAGTATTCGGACGTTATCATGCTGAAATATTACTGCGATCTGAGTGTAAACGAAATTGCCGATAACCTTGGACTTACGCCCGATAATGTCAAGGTAAGGCTCCACCGCGCAAGAACGCTTCTCAAATCCAAGCTGGAAGGGGTTGGAATAAATGAAGGATAAGGAATTTGACAGGCTGCTTTCACAAAGCCTTAAAGAATACGGCCACGAATATCTTCACGGAACTGACGGTCCTGTTGAAACGGGTCCTGTGCCCGTACACCGGTTCAGAGATGATTTTCTCAGCGATATAGTGGCAGGCAAGCCGGAGAAAAAGAAGAATACATCAAGATATGTGCGCATGATAAGCGCTGTCGCAGCAGCTTTTATTGTGGCTATGGCTGCCGTAATCATTGCGCCGCAGCTGACAGGCAGCAAAAACAAGGTCGCGTCACCCGACGTTAAAATGCCCTGGGAAAGCTCGTCTGCGCAAAATGCGGCCGCCGACCGCTCCGGAAGCTCAAATACTGATGCAAATGAGCTTGGCAAGCCTCTGAACGACAAAGCACAAATTTCGAAGTCTTCATCACAGGCAGTCCGCGAAAGCTCCTTACCGATCCAAAGCTCGAAAAAAACAGACACGGCGTATGAGGCTGCTCCTTTCGAGGACAGTTTAAACGAAACGCCCACCAAAAGCCCATCGCAGAACGAAATTCACGAAGCCGCTGATCCGGACAGCAATACGATCCAAAACTCCGGAGAAGGTTTTATCCTGCCTTACAGACCGATCTGCAATGAGCCCGTATATCACGGCAATATCGTGAACAGGGAGCTTACCCGTGAAGAGCTTCAGTCAATAGCAGACCCTCTGTATCCGATGATCTCCGAAGGCTGCCTGAGCAATACGGACGGATCCTACAGCAGCGAACAGTTGATATTCAGCATAACTATCGGCAGCGCTGCCGGAGAGCACATCACCATAAACGACTTCCCGATCGGCAGCATGAGCATATTTCTTTACCCGTCTGAGTTGATCGTCCGGACAGATACAGACGATACGAAGACATTTTTCCGCACCGACAGCAGCAGCATCGTTTACAAAAGCTTTGTATCAGCAATAGATGATATTTTCGGATAAATCAAAAGCAGTTCATAGACATTCAGCCTATGAACTGCTTTGTTATTTAATATGAAGTATCTCCTCGGCTCTGCGCACCTGCTCCTCAGTAGGTACGGGCACTCCTTCAAGAGGATAATTCAAGCCAAGCTCCCGCCATTTCATTATCCCAAGGGTGTGATACGGCAATATTTCTGTTCTTTCCACCGTTTTCAGTGCGGATATAAACTCATACATAGCCTTCAGATCCTGCCCGTCATCGGTCACGCCGGGAACAAGGACGTGCCTTATCCACATTTTTTTGCCATGCTCGGAAAGATACTGCGCCATTTGAAGGATATTCCCGTTTTCAACGCCGGTCAGCGTCTTGTGACCTTCGTTGTCCATCATTTTCAGATCAAGAAGAAAAAGATCGGTAACATCCATGAGCCTGTCAAATTTTTCAAGATAACCCGGCTCCATACGGAAAGGCTCTCCCGCCGTATCAAGAGCGGTGTGTATTCCCTCTGTCTTTGCCAGACTGAAAAGACCGGTGACAAATTCCATTTGAAGAAGCGGTTCGCCGCCGCTTACGGTAATGCCGCCGTTGTTTTTCCAGTAGCTTTTGTACTTGCGCACATGAGCAAAAAGCTCTCCCGCTGTCCATTCCTTGCCCTCGCCGTTCCATGTATCGGGATTGTGGCAGAATTTGCAGCGCATACGGCAGCCCTTCAGAAATACCACAAAGCGCACTCCGGGGCCATCGACCAGACCAAAGGTTTCCAGCGTATGAACATGACCGATGATATTTTTATTATCCAAAGGAACCCTCCTTTTGCCGCCTGACAAATAACGGATCCAGGGACTGCGTCCCTGGCGGGGTGTCGGGGCAGCGCCCTGACCGGGGTTCGGGGCAGAGCCCCGGCGGGTCCAGGGCAGAGCCCTGGCATAAAATTACATAGTCTTGTGGCAGGTGCGGGCGATAACGTCAAGCTGCTGCTCACGGGTGAGGTCGAT
>CADBPE010000270.1 GCA_902796475.1 uncultured Ruminococcus sp. | reverse complement strand
AATTCAATCACGCTAAAAGGCGTAAGAGCTTATATTTTGTGATAATGTTTTATTGGCAGTTTCCTACGGGATAACTGTATCTATCACAAAATATAAGCTCTTTTTTTGCACCTTGAAAATTGAATATGCAGGTCCCGCTCCCCACGCTGCGGATAGTGTGCATTTGCGCGCCCACAGCCGAAACGGCGCACAGCGCCGGCGAAGGAGAGGTTTATCAATACCGCCAATAAGACTGCGGGAAGGATGCTCACAGCAATTTTCAGTATATTTTTTTATTTTTACTGTCATTTTTATGACAGTCCCCATGTCGGGATTTATCTTTTTCAGCGTTGACCTTACAATTGAATATTGTTTTCAACGCATCCTGAAAACAGTCTTATACATAACACAAATACTTTAAGGAGGTAAGCGTATGCTTAATGAACTTATGACAGAGTCCGAAATGACCGTAACTGAAAACGGATGCGCAGCTTTCCGCAGCACAGGCAGCTTCTGCCTTGATCTTTTCTCTTTTGCGGGCGCTTTGAGAAGCGCACATGCAAGCGCCATCATCGATCTCTTTATACGCGCATACGCGGAATCTCCCGACACGGCAATGAAGATCCTTTTCTTTGCCAGAGATATCCGCGAAGGATTGGGAGAAAAACGTTTTTTCCGGATAATACTGAAATACGCAGCCTTTCATTATCCGAAAAGCGTTATCAAAAACATCCCGCTGATCGCCGAATACGGCAGATTTGACGATCTCATGCTGCTTGCGGATACCCCCTGTCAAAAGGCTCTTGGCGAATACCTGAATGAACAGCTTCTTAAAGACACGGAAAACATGGCAGCCGGCAAGCCCGTTTCACTTCTCGGCAAATGGCTGCCCTCGTGCAATACCTCATCCGACAGGACCAAGGCTTACGCAGCATCGGTGCGCAGACTTCTCGGACTCTCCGAAAAAAAGTACAGAAAAACTCTCTCAGCTCTGCGCAGCTATATTGACGTGCTTGAAAAGCGGCTCTGCAAAATGGATTATACATTCGATTACAGCAAGCAGCCCTCCAAGGCGCTTTTTAAATACCGCCAGGCCTTCCTCCGCAACGACAGCGACAGATACAATCAATTCATCGAAAACGTGAAAAACGGAAAGACTGTCATGCACACATCTTCGCTCTATCCCTACGACATAATCAGAGCCTGCGAAGGGCTGGGGGCATCTGCGGAAACTGCCGGATTCCTGGCTGATGAGATAGATAATCTTGATGTGACATGGCACAGTCTGACAGATCACAGCACAAGTCAGAACGCTATTGCAGTTGTTGACGGCTCCGGTTCGATGTACAGCGACTATGCTTCTGTACGTCCCATTGATGTTGCCGTTTCGCTGGGCATCTATTTTGCGGAACACTCAAAAGGCAGTTTTGCAAACCACTTCATCACCTTCTCGCAAAGCCCCAGAATGATCGAGCTGAAAGGCAAAAACATCTATGAAAAAGCTAAATACTGCATGAGCTTCTGCGAGGTGAGCACAACAAATATAGCAGCGGTTTTCAGGCTCATTCTCAGAACAGCGGTCAAAAATAATGTTCCGCCTCAGGAAATGCCCGATACCATTTACATCATTTCCGATATGGAATTTGACTATCAGAGCGACAACAGCCAGACGGCGTTCAATTACGCAAAAAAGCTTTTTGAAAAATACGGCTACAAGCTTCCTGCCATTGTTTTCTGGAACGTTGAATCCCGCAGAGAACAATGTCCGGTGCGCATGGACACCACCGGCGCTGTGCTTCTTTCCGGCGCTTCTCCGGTACTTTTCAGATATGCCGTTTCAGGCAGCTGCGATCCTGTTTCCATAATGAACGAGATCATTTTCAGCGAAAGATACCGTCCGATCAGCGCATAAGCTTCATACGCAGCAGATCCATATATCAGCAAAACAAGCAGACATGAACGGAGCATATCTCCATCATGTCTGCTTGTTTTATTTATGAGGTCAGTTTTCAGGAACCTGAATTTTGTTCAGAATTTATTACATCCAGTCCATCGCTGCGGACTTTGGCAAGCTTCAGCTTTCTTTCAAGCTCTGCAGCTTTATCAAGCTTTCTTCTGAGTTCCCTGTTCGCCTCGGCATAATCGGATTCACGGGCGGATATTTTGCTGTCAAGCTCGGAGATCGATGCCTCCGCCATTTTCAGACGGTTTTCTGCGGCTTTCAGTCTGCGGAGCCTGTCGTTCAGCTTTTCCTCGGCATTTTTCAAAGCGAGCTCCTTTTCATCCATGATCTGCTGAGTTACGGATATCCTGCACTCTGTATCATACAGTGCCTGCTCTGCGCTGCGGATATCATCATCAAGAGCCTTCATTGTCTTTTCCGATGCGGCTGCGGCATCTTCGAGCGTCTTCAGCTTGAACCTCATACGCACGATGGCGGCTTTGCGATCGAAAAGTTCTTTATTCAGTCTTGCGGCTTCATCACTGCAGGCATTCAGTTCAGCATTTGCAGAGTCAATTCCGGCCTTGGCGGCTTCGGCGTCATTATGTATATTTTCAGCTGTTTCACTGTGCATTGTCATTCCTCCTCGCTGTGCGCTTGCGCCTTATTAGTATAACCTGTAAAGAGGGATTTGTCAACGAGAACGGTTTTTGATTCACGAAAATCAATTTTGCACTGCAAGTTACAAAGGGGACGCCCTCTTGCGCAGGGCGTCCCCTCTCAAAAAACAGTCCACCGGACTGTTTTTTGATTCACCCCTGCGGAGCGCTT
>CADBPE010000269.1 GCA_902796475.1 uncultured Ruminococcus sp. | reverse complement strand
GGGCTGCAGAAAAACAAAGGTCTTGCTGCAGCCCGCTTTTGAGCATACTTCAATATTTATTTTATGCGGTCCGACCGCCGTGCTGCTCCGTGTAGATCTCAAAATCCTTGCGGGGCATGGGCTTTGCAAAGTAGTAGCCCTGAAAAAGCATACAGCCCATTTCCGCAAGCTGGTCATACTGCTGTACGGTCTCTACGCCTTCGGTCAGGGAGATGATATTCAGCTCATCCGAAAGCCTTATGATATTGCGTATGATAGGCTTGGCGCGGCTGCCGCTGTCGGAGCCTGAAAGAAACTTCATGTCTAACTTGAGCACATCTACCGGCATATCCTTCAGCAGGTTCAGAGATGAATAGCCGCTGCCGAAGTCGTCCATTTCTACGATGAAGCCGGCGCTCCTGAGCGTTTCCAGCAGACGGAACTTCTCTTTTGCATCGGTCATCATTACGGTTTCGGTTATCTCTATGCGGAGCCTTTCGGGTTCAAGATCGTATTCCTTTACAAGAGCCATCATTTCTGATACGACGTCTATGTAGTAAAAATCCTTGGGAGAAATATTTACAGAGATAAACAGATCGCTGCCGCATTTTTTCCAGTCTGCGAGTATCTCGCAGGCGCAGCGCCATATGTGCCTGTCCACCTCAACGATAAGACCGCTTTTTTCAAACAGAGGAATGAACATGGCAGGGGAAAGGAACCCATGCTTCGGATGTATCCACCTTGCAAGAGCCTCGGCGCCCACAACCTTGCCTGAGCGGTCGGTTATCGGCTGTAAATACGGACGTATCTGCCTGGTCTCGATAGCCTCGGCAAGACCTGCGGTTATCTGCTGATCCCACAGCACCTTATCACGCAGATCGTTGTCGTATGCGGCAATGTGCAGCTTGTAGCTGTCAGTGATAGAGGAAAGCGCAAGATGCGCCCTGTCGAACATTACCGAAACATCTATATTCCTGTCAGTGACCTCGTACACACCCAGATGTATCAGCAGATGGTGTTCGGCGTTGCCTTCTGATACAATAAACTTGGTCAGATCATTTTCAATGCGGTCCTTCATAGAACTGAACTGCTCGGTCGGCATGAATGCGCCGAAGGTATCGCCAGCCAGCCTGCCGTAAATGCAGCTGTCCTTCATAAGCTCACGCAGCCAGTTGGCGAGCTGCTGAAGAGCCTTGTCTCCGAATTTAGTGCCGAAAACATCGTTGACTATCTTGAAGTTTTTAACATCAACAAAAATTGCCGTATATTTCGTTTCGGTATCGCTTTCGAGAAGCTTGCTTATGCGTTCAAACATATACTGCTTTGTGTAAAGCCCTGTCATACTGTCGTGCGTGGAATTATAAAGATCACGCTGTATACTGCGCTGCTCCTCGGTGGTGTCGCGTATTATCAGATAAGAGCCTGCAAGATGCTTGCTGTCCTCACTGACAAAGTGGTTCTCTATGTAATAATATCGGGCGTCGTCACCGGTGCCGACGATACGGGTATCTACCCAGTCCTGTTTGGTAAAATGCTTTTGACCGAATTTCTTTATCAGACGGTTATGCACTTCGTCAAGCTCGGACGCTGTAATGTCAATGAGCTTAAGACCCGTTTCATTTGCCCAGATACATTTGCCAAAAGGTCCGTAGACAAACAAGGCTTCCGTCATGTTGGCGGCGATATTCGACAGCATTTTGTCGAGGAGGCGCAGCGGACGGTAGTAGATCGAAAGATAGAACACCAGTATTCCGAAAACGCCGTAGCCCACCATTGAGCGATCTACGGGTGTGCGTGAAACGATATAGAAGGTCTGCCAAATACCGATAAGCGTCATGGTGATGAATATTACAGAATAGCGCTCTCGTGATATTTTCGGCGAGCGTATGGACGCTAACAGAAAAGTCAGTATTACCATGAGGAAGAGCGAATAAACGATCACACGATGCAGCATCTGCCCCCAGAACGGCGTAAGCCGGTAAGAAGGGAACCCCTGCACCTGAATCATCTCAAGATCAAACGCATGGCCTGTAAATATATTCAGCAGCATTTGTACGCTGTCAAAAGCAAGTGCGATGTAAACTATAATGCTTGCCGATTTGACCTTGATCACGCCGCTGCAATATTTGATCGTGAACCCCACAAGGGCAAGTATCACCAGATCCATGCCGATATAGTAAATATAGCATCCCAAAAGGGAAAGCCAGCGCACAGATGACACGAGGATAATGAGATTTCCTATCATAGGCGGTATGAGGGAGATGTTCATGAAAGCCACCGAGCTTCCCATCGCTTTTTTTGAGCGGAGGCTTTTTACGGCGCAGAAGATCTGTACTGCTATAAGAACAGCAAAAATAATTGAAAAACCGATACGCATATTCATAAAATAATCACCTGTTATCGTCGGGAAATTATGCTGTACCAGAAATTCCTCTGACAAACAGAATTATGCACACCAAAACAGCAGCGATCCTCCAAGCTTTTTTCATACCCTGACCTGCGGTCAGGCGCCGCTGCTGCGGCTGTGCGTATGATAACCGCCTTTAACGATAGCTGCCGTTTCTGCTCTTGAAACTCATCTTGTCTGCATACATGGCTTTGTCCGCCCGCTTGAAGACATACTCGAAGGTAATATCCTCAGGCTTGAATACGGCAAGTCCCACTGCTGCGGAATATCTTTGATACAGCGGCATTTTTGTATTGGAGTAGCATTTAGAAAATTCCGATCTTGCCTGCTTCAGCAGAGCGTCACGATTCTGATAATCCACCCCTGTCAATACTGCAACGAATTCATCTCCGCCGATCCTGAACACCGGCGAATGCTTGAAAACATCGCATATAATACGACAACAGCCCTGTATGTAGGTATCTCCTGCTTTATGTCCGTATTGGTCATTTATCCGCTTGAGATCATTGATATCCACCATAGCAACAGCAAATTCCGCTGTGCCGTCCGTTATCATAACGGAAAGCTCGTCCGCCTTGCGGATATAAGCTGTCTTGCTGCCGACGTGCGTCAGCGCATCACGATAGACCTCCACGCTCATCCTTCCAAGAAGCTCGTCCTTATCCTTGATATCATCCTTAGCCTGCTGCAGGCTTGTCTGATACTGTTCGTTGTCCTTTTCAAGCTTTGAAAGATCGTTGAGATAATCGATGATATTCATCTGCGTCGAGCGCAGGACCTCATAAATATCGCTTACCTCATCAAGACTTTTAAGCTCCATCTGAAGAACACCGGCGTCCTCGTAGCTTGTATTTTTAGCCGGAACAAATTTTTTCGCTTCACTGGTAAGCCTGCTGATAGGGCGGGAGAAGAATTTATTGGTGAAGAATATGGCAATGAGCAGTACAATGAAGGTAACGCCCACTGAGCAGAGGGACATATAGATGATATAGCTTTGTCTTTCCTGCAGAATGGACTCCATGTTGACGTCGCAGCCAACATGGCAGATCAGAGTACCGTCCTCCGAATATACAGGCGCATAGGAACAACACAGGGAACCCCATTTGTCGTTCGTGATAGTCGGTTCGATCTTTTTGGTGGTATCTATTCCTATCAGTTCGGGCTCTCTGTCCTCATAGTCGCCGGTGCGGTATATCGGGTTATCGTAGTCATCAAGCAGATACATGTCATACAGAGCATTGCTGTCTCCAAGTACTATAATATAAAGATACTTGATATCGTCCATGTTGTCAAGATATGTGCACATCTTTTTTCGCGTTTGAGAGAAATCTTCCCATAAACCTTCGCTTTTAAGGTAATCTTCTATAAGAGTCTCGTCTCCGGTCTGCTCCGCGCGTTCGCGCAGCTGCTGATATTCCTCCGATTCGGCTGTGTTTCTCAGACGCGCGACAAAATCAGTGTTTACAAACGTGGCAAAGTTTTCAGCCGAGTTGTATGACATACGTTTAAAATACCGGTCGAGCTGGTCAACATTTATATGGAAAGCCAGCATGGCGATCCCGAATGAAACAATAAGGACAACAGCTATGACCAGAATGTGAAGCTTCAGACTGATAGAAAATCGTCTTTTTTTCATTGCACTCACTCCCTTCAGTAACAGACCGGCACAAATCAAATGTTGTATAAGTCTGCTTCGTTTTGCAGATGAATGCTTTCTTAATACAATTCTCCGAGTTACTTCCCATTAAAATGATATTAGCATAATATGACCATTCTTTGGTATTATTGTACTATATATTGCTATTATAGTCAATAATAGCTGACATATATAAATAAAGTTTGTGTTATCCGTCAACAAATAATACGATAATCCCCTATCTTTTGGAGGAAATTAAGTATATTTTATCACATTTGGAAAACAGCAATAATATTGCTCCGTTCAAAAAAGTCAGGGCAGGAAATACATCATCATTTTGTGAGAAGAAGCAACGAAAATATTGTGCACTTTTATAGTCTATTTTTTTATTTTTTTCAAATTTGTTCATATTATGCTATAATTGGTTCTTATATCGCAAAAAAAATTGTGTAATAATACTTGAAATAATTTGATAAAAAAGGTATAATGTAGTTGGATAAGTGTATGCGGTGAATTAATTAATCATATGGACATTTTTCTAAAGAAGGTGAGAAAAATGGAAAAATATCAGTTTACAGATCAGGAAAGAAAAATACTTGAGGGACTGCCGCAGCCCTTTGCTGTCTATCAGTTTGTGG
This sequence comes from uncultured Ruminococcus sp., assembly GCA_902796475.1. Taxonomy (GTDB): domain Bacteria; phylum Bacillota; class Clostridia; order Oscillospirales; family Acutalibacteraceae; genus UBA1213. The sequence goes on along the minus strand of CADBPE010000269.1, from coordinate 1,171 downwards.
AAAAGCGTGTAGTGACGCTTATTCTTTCAGACGGTTTCTGCAATTTGTTCGGCTATAAGGATCGTGACAAGGCATATTATGATATGGATCACAATATGTACAAGGATACGCATCCGGATGATGTTGCGAGGATAGCAAATGCGGCGGTCAGATTTGCAACAGACGAAACTGAAACCTATGAAGTTGTGTACCGCACAAAAACCAGGCTCGACGATGATTATCGTATTATCCACGCATCAGGAAAGCATGTTTTCACAGAAACGGGTGTGAGGCTTGCCCATGTATGGTACGTTAACGAGGGCGTTTACAGTGACGATTATGAATTAAACAAGCGTTCGCTGAATCAGCTCCTGAATACTGCCCTGCACGAGGGGAGCATTGTTAAAAAGAGCCAGTTCGATTATCTTACCGGTCTGCCGAGTATGTCGTATTTTTTTGAGCTTGCCGAAGAAGGCAGGCGTGAGATCGAGAAAAACGGCGATGTCGCTGTGATGCTCTTTCTTGACCTTAACGGCATGAAATTCTTCAATGCCCGCTATGGCTTTTCAGAGGGCGATAAGCTGCTTCAGGATTTCGGCAGGCTCCTCAGCGTTACCTTCAACAATGAGCAGTGCTGTCACATAAGCGGCGACCATTTTGCGGTGTACACCAAGGCGGAGAATATCGAGAGCGTCCTCTACAAGCTTTTCGAGGACTGCCGCAAGCTCAACAATGGCAATTCCCTGCCTGTGCGTGTAGGAATATATAACAACAGCCTTGAGCCCGTGACCGTAAGCGTTGCATGCGACAGAGCCAAATTTGCCTGCGATGCGCTTCGTCAAACCTTCGAGTCGGGCTTCAATTACTTCAATAAGGAGCTTCGTGATTCCGCCGAGCTAAGACAATACATACTTTCAAATATCGACAAGGCGATATCCGAAAAGTGGATACAGGTCTATTACCAGCCGATAGTAAGAGCTTTGAACGGCCGTGTCTGCGATGAGGAAGCGCTTGCCCGCTGGATCGACCCGGAAAAGGGTTTCCTGTCTCCGGCATACTTCATTCCGTATCTTGAGGACGCCGGAAAGATATACAAGCTTGATCTTTATATGCTCGAGCAGGTGCTGGAAAAGATGAAATTCCAGGAGAAAGCCGGCTTCAGCGTAGTTCCGAATTCAATAAATATTTCACG
>CADBPE010000268.1 GCA_902796475.1 uncultured Ruminococcus sp. | reverse complement strand
TGATAGTTGACCCGCACCAAAAGAAACGCATCGCGGCTCTTACTATATTCCAGCCGCGGGCAATTACATTTCCGCTTGTTTATCTGTGAACGCGAAATTGGGTGCGGCAGCTTGCCGCCGCAGGCTCTGCGCAGCCTCTTGAATTGATGAGTACTTTGTGGTAACATTAATAACGGAAGAATGAAAAGGACGGTGGAGAAGCTTGGAATTGACGAAAATGAATTTCGGTGAGCTTCTGAAAAAAAACAGCATAATTTATGGTGACTCTCCGGCTCTTATATGCGAGGGCAGAAGCGTGAGCTTTGCTCAGCTGCTCCGACTTGCCGAAAACGGCGCCGCCGCTCTTATCAGGGACGGTCTTAAAAAGGGTGACAGGGCAGTTATCTGGAGCTTTAACAGCATAGAATGGGTCGTGGCTTTCTATTCCGTAATACTTGCCGGCGGTGTGGCTGTACTTATGAACTACGGCATTTCCTCAGATGACGCTGCCGCGCTTTCAAAAATGGTAGGCGCTTCCTTTATGCTCAGCTCTCAGACAAGAGCGGCTGCGCTTGACAGTCAGGCGCCCTTGAAGACTGCGCTTAAAGCCGGTATCCGTCAGGATAAGGTCAAGCCGCTGGAATATCTTCTCCGTGAGGATGATCCCGCAGGTGCTTCGTTTGTATCTATGGAGGGGGGCTGTCAGGATACTTCGGTGATAATCTTCACAACAGGCACTACCTCCGGACCTAAGGCAGTGCAGCTTTCGGCTTATTCGATAATAAATGACGCCCTTGGCGCCTGCAAGGTGCTGGAACCGAAAATAAAGGATTCCCTGTGTATTGCGCTGCCGCTTTTTCACAGCTACGGTCTGCTGGTGCTGCATGTTTATATTGTCAGGGGCAAGCGTACACATCTTGTGAGAAATGTCAGGGCGGAAGATATTGCCGGTCTTATCGGTGAGGGAGATGTTACCGATATGGCTTCCGTTGGCGCTATGTATGCCATGATGACAAGGCTGCCGCAGTTTGAAGATAAGGTAAGCGGAAGGCTCAATGTGTGTATCGTGGGCGGAGGATTTACTACGCCTGCGGAAATGATGCGTCTTGAACAGGCTTTCGGCGGCGCAAAAATACTGAGCGGCTACGGTCAGACGGAATGTTCTCCCGTTATTGCGGTGGAATCCGCAGATGACCCTCTGGATCTGAGAGTGGTGTCGGTAGGTCACATACTGCCCGGAATAGATGTGCGTGTGTGGAGGAACGGTTCCGGATTTGTTTCTCACGGCGAGCTTGGCGAAATAGTCATTAAGGGATACTGCACCATGAACGGCTACTACGGCAGCGGCAGAAGCTCCCTTCCGTTTGACAGTGACGGCTGGCTGCACACCGGAGACATAGGCAGGCTCATTGACACCGATATGCTTCAGCTTACCGGCAGGATAAAGGATATAATAGTGCGCTGCGGAGAAAATGTTTCTCCCGCTGAGGTGGAGCAGGCTCTGATGACCATAGACGGCGTGAGCGCTGCAAAGGTTCTCGGCGCGCCGCACAGAATATGGGGCGAAAGCGTGGAAGCCTGTGTTATACCTGAAAACGAGATAACTCTGGAGCATGAGGAAGAATTTATCGGGACGGTCATTCAGGAGTTAAAACACAAGCTTTCATCATATAAGGTGCCGTCGCATATATTCCTGTACAGCAGCTTTCCTTTGTGCGACAACGGAAAAATAGATATCCGTACACTGCGTGAGGATATGCTCGGCAGACTGCCGGCTCTTTCATCATTTTCGGACGGCTATGACTTGGGAAAAACCATGCTGTACCATACCGATGAGTTCAGAAGGATCGTAGAGGACAAAAAAATCTGACGGAGGCAGAATATTATGAATATAGAAAACATCAGCGCTGAAGAAGCGCTTGAAAAACTGAAAAACGGCAACAGAAAATACATCGGCGCAGAAAAAAGCGATGGGGATATTTCCCTTCTGCGCAGGAGAGAAACTGCCGTTCACGGACAGGTACCCTATGCGGCAGTCATTTCCTGCTCTGATTCACGGGTCATTCCTGAGAGCATTTTCAGCGCGGGTATCGGAGATCTGTTTGTTATCCGTGTAGCCGGAAACGTGATGGACGATCATCAGCTTGGTTCGGTCGAGTATGCGGTAAGTCATCTTGGCGTAAGGCTGGTGCTTGTTCTCGGACACAACGGCTGCGGCGCAGTAGATGCTGCCGTCAACCATGACCCGGAAGGCTACATAAAATTCATTACTGATGAGATAAGAAAAGCCGTAGGCGATGAAAAGGACGAATACAAAGCCTGCTGTCTGAACGTAAAGCACAGCATAGAAATAATCGAGCGCAGCTTTGAGATACACAGAGAAGAAGAACATGGTCTGAAGGTATGCGGAGCAATTTACCATATAGAAGACGGCGCTGTAAGCTTTGATATACAGTAAAGTTTCGGATCCGGTCAGCATTTATTAACAAAAAAACGGTTGGCATATCCCTTATGAAAGGATATGTCAGCCGTTTGTTGTTTTAGTTTGCTCTCACCGCTGAGGTATGGTGCTCTCTCAGATATGTGGATTCAAGATCGGCAAGATGCAGCTTTACCGCAATAGGGAATTTTTCATAAGCAAGACTCATCGAGAAGGAACCGCCCTTTACTGCTTCGTCAAAGCCGCCCATGTGCCAGCGTATAGCCATTGCCTCCGGCGGTCTGAGACGCATGAACCGCTCTATCAGATATACCGACTTCTCGCCGTGACCGTATGGAAAAGCGTCGTCAACACTGTAATACTCCCGCTTTTCCCACTGACCGGTATCATCGTTCTTTACATTTCTCCATGACTTTTTGTAGAACTGTATCTTGCACACATCATGCAGCAGTCCGCAGATAGCAAAGCTTTCAGGATTATCCACGCCCTCTTCAAAGTAGCGCTCCACAAGAGTATGATACACGCTCAGACTGTGCATGGCAAGTCCGCCTTCGCAGGCGCAATGATATTTTGTGCTTGCAGGCGCGCTGAAAAAATCCGTACCCTTGAGCCATTCCAGAAATTCGGCGCCGCCCTTTCTGGTTATATTCTGAGTGTATATGCTTATGAATTCTTCATTCGGTTCCATGAATTGCCTCCTTATTTAAGCTCATCGTTATAATGCGCCCGCTCTCCTCCGATAAACTTTGGTCTTGTTCTTGCGGCAGTTACGTTGGCTTCTCCTATCTTTTTAACTGAAAGCATCATAGGCACAGCCACCTCTTTAAGGTGCATACCGATAAGCACTCCGCCGACGTCCATGCCTGCGTCCGCCCTTATATGCTCCAGAGCGACCGGATCTTCGAGAGTGTTATAGGTGATCGTCGCAAACGAACCGCCCGCCTTTGGCTGAGGAACTGCGTTTACTTCCTCACGTCCCTGCTTTTCGGCGGCTTTTCTTTCGGTTATTATCGCTCTGTTAAGATGCTCGCAGCACTGCGCGGCAAGAAATATCCCTCTTTTTTTCAGTTCGGGGTATATGCCGTCAAAAACAGCCTGTGCAATATCCATACTTGAAGCCGTACCGTAATACGACCCTACCACCGTACTTGACGAGCAGCCGACCACGAAGATATCTCCGCTTTTGAGCTTTGCTCTTTCAATAGTTTCGAGAACCGCCTTTTGAGCCTGTTCCTTTATTTCCTCATACATCATATATTTCTCCTTTTTTATTAACACACCCGATTTTACCTTGAAACACTTTTCAAAAACCAAACACAAAAGTTTCGGCGGCAAGGGGTGAATCAAAAAACAGTCCGGTGGACTGTTTTTTGAGAGGGGACGCCCTGCGCAAGAGGACTTTCCCTTGTGACAGATCCCGAAAAAGCCGCCCTCACCGCCGCGAGGCGGTGATAAGACTTAAGTTGGAAAAAACTTAAGTTGATAACATTTGGGTCTGGGGGAGGATCCTTTGCTCCTGACAAAGTGTTTCCGCCGGAGCGTGAGCTGCAGTGCAAAATTGATTTCCGTGATCAAAGAAAGGCACCTCTTGCGAGATGCCTTTGAATTGGTGAAGCTATGAAAATATTATTCGGCAGTCTCGTCGGCAGGAGCTTCCTCGGCAGGAGTCTCCTCGTTGAGAAGAGCCTTCATTGAAAGGCTGATGCGCTTTGCATCAAAATCAATAGCTGTGATCTTTACATTGACCTTCTGACCAACGGAAAGAACATCCTGGGGCTTCTCAACTCTGTCATTAGAGATCTGTGAAACATGGATAAGACCGTCAATGCCGGGAATGATCCTTGCAAATGCGCCAAAGGGTGTAAGACCAACGATCTCGACCTCGCACTCTGTGCCAACGGGATAATCCTTCTTGAGTATCTCCCAAGGATTGTCCTCTGTTCTTCTGTAGCCGAGTGAGATCTTGCCCTTTTCAGCGTCAAGAGCCTTGATGTAGACCTCTACGGTATCACCGACGTTTACAACCTCTGAAGGATGCTTGATCCTGTTCCAGGAAAGCTCAGAGATATGTACCATGCCGTCAATGCCGCCGATGTCTACGAATGCGCCGTAGGATGTGAGTGACTTGACTGTGCCTGTGTACTTCTTGCCTACCTCAGCTTCTGCCCAGAAAGCATCAGCCTTAGCCTTGCGCTCGTCGTTGAGTACGCTGCGGATAGAACCAACTGCGCGCTTTCTCTGTCTTGTGGTCTCGATAATGCGGAAGGAGACCTCCTTCTTCAGCAGACCGTCAAGGCTTTCACCTCTGTTAGCGGTAGCAAGTGATGCCGGAATGAATACCTTCACGCCGTTGGTAACAGCGATAACGCCGCCCTTGACGATCTCGGTAACGACACCTGTAACGACTGTCTTCTCTTCCTCAGCCTTTACGATATCATCCCAGCCCTTCTGCGCATCCAGAAGTCTCTTGGAAAGGAGGATAGTGCCCTCCTGATCGTTTGTCTTCATAATGATAAGATTCAGCTCATCACCGATCTTAACGAGATCCTCAGGCTTAGCCGTGGGATCGTTTGAAAGCTCAGCCAGCGGAACAATACCTGTCTGCTTTCTGCCGACGTCAACACGAACCTCTGTGGGAGTGATACCTACAACTACACCGGTTACTCTGCCATCTGTATTATAATTTTTGAAGGATTCCTCAAGGAGATCCTCAAAATTCGGCTCAGCTTCACTTTCTTGAGTATTTTTGATTTCTTCTGTCATGGTAACAAGTACCTCCTTTATTATGCTTGCCGGGGTGGAC
>CADBPE010000267.1 GCA_902796475.1 uncultured Ruminococcus sp. | reverse complement strand
AGCTACGGCGAGGAAAGCAGCGGCTGGGACTACACCATAGACGATGACGATGAAGACGATGAAGATCCCGAAAATGAGGACGGCAGCGGCGAGGAAACAAGCTATGATAACAATGATCCTGACGATTTCGACGTTGACGAAAACTCACGGGAAAGAGCCGAGCTTGAAGCGCAGAATTCCGAGCTTGCCGAAAAGCTGCAGATAACTCAGGAAGAACTGAAGCAAAAGCAAAAGTACAGCAAGGAGCTTCAGCAAAAAACAGCCGCTCTTAGCGCTGAAATAAAAGAACGTACAAAAAGGATAGACGAGCTGAACAGGCAGATAAAAGAAAAGCAGGAAATAATTGACGCCAAAAAAGCGGAGATCGAAAACATTCTTGATCTGCTGAGGACAAGACTGAGGACTATCCACAAGGCCGGCAGCGCTTCGTCACTGGAAATAATTTTAGGCGCAAAAAGCTTTGAGGATCTTATTGACAAGGCTGAAATGGTAAAGAGTATGTCCGATCATGACAGGAAAATGATCGACTCTGTAAAAGAGCAGCTAAGGATAGTTTCACAGGAGCAAAAGGAGCTGCAGGACAGCAAGACAGAGCTTGAAGAACAGAAGTCTGCTCTTGAAAAGAACAAAACGGAGATCAACAGACTTTTTGAGGAAAACACAAAGCTCATCAAGGAACTGACTACCGAAAGCGATGAACTGAAAAAGCAGCAGGACGACAACAAGGCACGTCAGAAGGAACTTAAAAAGGCTCTTGCGGCATACAAAAAGCGTCTTGCGGAAAAGAACAACATTGAGATCGTAACAGAGCCGGATTCTGACGGCGGTTATGTATGGCCGTGTCCGGGATTCACCTATCTTACATCGACATTTGAGGAATGGCGGGGAACGAACAATCACGGCGCGCTGGATATAGCCGAAGGCGGCATTTACGGCGCAAAGGTCGTTGCCTGCGGGGACGGCGTAGTTTTCTCGGCGTTCGACGGCTGTACTCACGATTACGGCAAGGATTCGAGCTGCGGCTGCGGCGGCGGATACGGCAATTATGTAATGATAGACCATGGCAACGGCAAGATATCCATATACGGACACCTTGCAGACGTAACGATAAGCGCAGGCGACTCTGTATCGGCGGGACAGCTTATAGGTCATGTAGGATCTACGGGCTTTTCGACAGGCGCACATCTTCATTTTGAGATGAGGTATAACGGAGTACGCTATGACCCGATGACGGAATTTGAATAATTTCCGGTCTTTACAAAAACAAACAGCCCGTCACACAGAAACGTGACGGGCTTTTATCTTATCCGCTCAGGCATTACCGGTCCTGATGCGTCAGAAACTACGGTTTATATCTATCAGTTATTATTTCCTGGATCCGTGAAACTAACAAAGGAATAAACCCAAAAGTCAGCGCTACTCGATCACTGTCTTGGCATGGCTGTTGCCGCAGGCGTCCTTCGTTACCAGTATCCGCTTCCCTATCTTTGATTTCAGTCCCTCAACATGAGATATGATGCCTACCAGACATTTGCTGTCATTGCTCAGACCTTTGAGTACCGAATAGGCGTTTTCAAGAACATGCTCGTCAAGCGTTCCGAAGCCTTCGTCTATAAACATCGTGTCAAGACTGATATTGCCCGCTTCTGACTGTATCACGTCCGAAAATCCCAGCGCCAGCGACAAAGACGCCATGAAGGATTCACCGCCCGAAAGCGTGACGACCGATCTCTCTGTGCCGCTTTCATAGTCGTACACGTTTATGTCAAGTCCGGTCTTGCCGGAATTGCTCAGCGGAGCCTCGGAACGTCTGAGCTCGTATTTGCCGCTGCTCATCTTTATAAGACGTTCGTTTGCAAAAAACAGCACCCTGTCAAAATATCCTGCCTGAGCAAAGGTCTCTAAAGTAAGCTTGCTGCGCCCGTCACGGAGCTTCGCATTTGCAGTATCCTTCAGATCGGTGCAGGCTTTCAGACGCTCCCACTGCTTTTCAAGCTTTGCCGTGTTCGCTTCAAAATAATCCTTTATGCCGCTGTTGCTCTCATATCTGATGCGCATAGCAGAAAAATTCTCGTTCAGTCTGTCATTCTCAGCCCGCAGCGCAGACGCCTCTTTTTTCAGAGCATCAAGCTCATCGGCGGACGATTCCGTATTGATGTTCTCAAAGCTGTCAAGCGTGGTCTTTTGCTGTGATATTCTGGCTTTGCAGTTGTTGAGCGCGCCTTCGGCATTTTTAAGATCGCTCCTGAGCCTTTTGCTCTCATTTGCAAGCTGCGTCATACGGGCAGCTGTCTCCTGCTCGGTGGATATGGTAAGCTTGCCGTCAAGCTCCTTTAACTGAGCGCTGATGCTTTCCTTCTTCTGCTCGGATGCGGTTATTTTATTTTTAAGTTCCTCTGTCTCAGTGCGCAGATCATCACGCTGTTTTTCCAGTGTCGGCAGACTTTTATCAAGCTCGTCACGGCGGAGCATTTTTTTATGTATGCTCTCCAGCCTTGCTTCATCAGCTTTTATCTCAGCAGAAAGCTTCGTGCCCGCATCGGTGGCTGCTTCGCTGACAGCCTCAAAGCCGCTTACATTTTCAAAAAGCTCACTGCCGGCTTCTTCTATATCCTTGGCGATATGTTCGGCTTCCGCATTAGCGGCGGAACATTCGGCAGAAGCGTCGGATGCTTCACGGGCGGCTTTTTCGGCTTTCTCACGGGCAGACTTCACCATTTCCTCAGTAGGTGCGCTCTGCTTCTTCACAGCCTTGCGCGGATGTGAAAGTGAACCGCATACCGGACACGGACAATTATCTTCAAGAGTTTCGGCAAGTATTCCCGCCTGATCGTCAAGAAATTCACGGTTAAGACGCTCGTATTCACGGCTCAGTCTTTCACTTTCTTCGCTCTTTAGCCGGTAGTCTTTCTTATTGCTCTCATAAACTGCCAAAGCACTGTCATATTTTCTCTTCGAGATCAATATTTTCCTGTACTCGTCAATGATGGTCTTACGGCTTTCGATGCTCGCATTTAATCTTTCATACTCGGCGCCGCAGTTTTTAAGAGACTCATACTCATTTTTTACATTGCTGATATCCTCGGCAAGCAGCTTTGCGCGGGTATTTTTCTTTTCTATCATATCCCGTGAGCCGGCAATTGCTGCTTCAGTCACCTTAAGATCGTTTCTGAGTGACGCGCGCTTTCTGTGATCGGCAAGAGATGCATCCAGACGGGTATACTCTGCGTCATATCCCGCAGCCTTGCTCTCGTTGTCCCTTACCGCCTCAAATGCCGCTTCAAGCTGCGGCAGACGTTTCTCGTCCTGTTCAAGACGGGCGCAAAGCTCCAGATAATGCAGCCTTGTCTTTTCCCGCTCGCTGAGCGTACCTATAAGCTCGTTCTTTTTCGAAATGACCTTTTCGCTGTCCCTTATCCTGCCGCGAAGAGCCGTAAGTCCAGCTGCGTCCTCAGCTATTATTTTTGAAAGTACTTCAATACATCCGGCCGGATCGGTCACATAGTCTTTATTTCTCTCCTTCACCGCTTCAAGCTCGCTGCCGTACCCGCTTTCATCAGATGCTGCCGCACCCGCAAGCTTTGAGGTAAACATGTTTGTCAATTCGCTGTATTCACGCTCGCACTTATCTGCGGCATCTTTAAGAGCAAGCTCTATCTTTTTATAGTTATCGGTGTTGAATATTGATCTGAGAATAATGTTCTTTGTTTCGGTATCGGCATTGAGCACCTTCATAAATGCGCCCTGGGCTATCATGGAAAGCTGCTTGAACTTCTTGGCGTCTATGCCGATTATCTTTTCAATGTCTATATCAGAGCCTGCCTTTTTTGCGCCCGCCCTTTGCAGCGTGGAAAGTACATACTCCTGCGGAGTGTCGCCGTCATATACTGTAAGTACGGCTTCGGCGGGCTGTTTTGTTTCGCCCTCGCCTCTTTTTGCCTTGCGGATATATTCGGGATTTCTTCTTATCTTGTACTTTTTTCCGCCCGACATGAAGGTAAGCTCCACATAGGTCGGCGTTTCAAGCGGCGCATTCTGACTGCGGAAAAGCTTCGGCTTTCTCAGATCGCCGCTTGCCTGTCCGTACAGAGCATACGTTATCGCATCAAAAAGAGTTGTCTTTCCGGCGCCTGTGTCGCCGCCTATAAGATAAAGTCCGGAAGATCCGAACTGTGAAAAATCGATCTCCGTTTCATCAAGATAGGAACAAAAACCGCACATTTTGATCCTGATCGGAAGCATCAGCAATTCCTCCTTAGTTTTCGATACTGTCTTTTTCGATACTGTCTATTATTTCCTTCATTATTTCAAGCTGCAGACCGCTCATGCTTTCTCCGCCGTGCTGAGTTTCATACAGCTCGGTAAACACTTCAAGCGGCGTCTTGCTGCTTTGTGAAAAGCCCTGCATAACTCTTTCACGGTCATACTTTTTTGAAAGCACCTCATAAGAGGTATGGACAAGATTAGGGTATACCTGTCTGAGCATTGAGGAAATGCCCGAAAGACTGTTTGTGTCGGTAACGACCGCATAAATATAATCATCCGTGACATTTTCAGCCCTTGTAAGCTCGCTGATGCTGCCCCTTACCATTCGCATATCGTGAATGGGCGCAACGGAAAACGTATCTATATTCACACTGCCCTTTTCGCCCAGCTCAACGACTGTCACGGACTTTTTATGATCGACTTCCTTTTCGGAATACTTTAGCAGCGAACCGGCATACCGCATATTATTCTTCACATTCTGAGGTTTGTGCAGATGTCCGAGAGCAGCATAATCAAAACCGCTGTACGCATCTGCGCTTACCGCCTCGGTGCCGCCCACACAGGTCTCCGTATCGTTAAAATCCGCGCCCGCTATAAACTGGTGCGAAATTATGACGTTTCTCTGAGAAGTGTCGATATTCATGCTGTCGGTCATATACTTCACGGCTTCGGTGTATCCTGAAAAGGACGTGCCGGAAATATTGCTCACATCGCTGGGTCTGAGATACGGCAGCATATAAAAATTCACAGGACCATACTCATCGCAGAGCGTTACGGGCTTAAGGGAATCCTTCACGCTTGTCACAAAATGTATATTGTGCTTTTTCATTATTCCCGAGGCAAACGAAAGTCTTTCCGGAGAATCGTGGTTGCCGCTTATCAGCAGAACAGGGATACCCATGTTGGAAATATTCTCAAGAAAGTCACTGAAAAGAATAACGGCGCTTTCCGGAGGGATACTCCTGTCGTAAATATCGCCGGCGATCACAACGGCATCGACCGGAAAGCTGCGCAGGTGTTCGATAATGCTGCCGAGAGCCGCCTCCTGCGCCTCTGTCATGGAGGTCTCGCATACCCTCTTTCCTATATGAAGGTCAGCAAGGTGTAAGAATTTCATTGTCATTTCTCCTTTGCTTTTTTATTCATCGGGTTTCTTTGCATACATTTTACCACAAAGGAATGTGAATTTTCAAGAGTTCCCAAAACGTCATAGGGTAAAAAAATACCCCGATGAAACATCGGGGCAAAAATTCGGAAACTTAAACACAAAAGTTTCGGCGCAGAACCTGCGGCGGCAAGCTGCCGCTCCCTATTTCGCGTTCAAGCAAAAACTCAAACACAAAAGTTTCGCTCAAGCCTTTTCAAAGGCTTGCAGGGTCAAGGGGTGCGGGTGTCCGGTGGACACCTCTGCCGAAGGCAGAAGCACCGACCGAGCCGACAGGCGAGACCGGAGTCCCTTGCGGGTGGTTTGGAGGGCAGCGCCCTCCAAGACTAAATCATCAGCGCAGTAAGGTTACTTCATATCTTTTTCGCTGCTGCGGTTTGTGAATTTTGCTTTAAGCTTATCACTGCCGAAAAATATGGCTATCGCAAATCCGACAAGACATACAACGGCTGAAACAGTGATGTTCAGCGGGGTAAATACAAAGTTATTTACCTCGGCTGCGCTGCTCTGGCTCTGGAATTTCATAAATATCACCAGCGGCGAACCCAGCATAAGACCGATTATCGCAAAATATGTCATCTGCGGGAACTTCTTTATGCATATGTCGATGACCTTGGCGCCGAATACTATGCCGAATATTATGCCAAGTCCTGAGGGCATAAGTATCATTGCGCTGTCCATAAAATGCTTTGTCAGGTCGGAAATAGCGTTTATTATAGCAGCGTAAATGCCGAAGATCATAAGTATCATCGAGCCGCTTACTCCGGGGATTATCATGCACATAGCCGCCACAGCCGAACCGCCGAACAGAAGCATCCAGCTGCCGAAATCAAGCCGGAAGCCGACAGCAGCCTGCGCAGCCGTCTGAGAGTCGGTGTTTACAAATGCAAGAGCTGTCATGCCGGCAAGGAAGATCACCAGCGGTATCAGAGAGACCGGTCTGAACGGCTTTTCCAGCGCTCTTCCGAATACCATAGGCAGACTGCCTATTATAAGACCGATGAAAAAGAAGCAGGTCGGCATCGGATAATAAGCAAGCAGATACTTTATAAGCTTTGAGAATATAACAATGCCGCCAGCCGCGCCTATGAATATCGGCAGAAGAAATTTAACGCTCTTGCCGAAATGCTTCCTCAGTCCGGTGAAGGAATCGATCAGCTTATCGTAAATGTTAAGCATGACCGCCATTGTGCCGCCGCTTACGCCGGGAATAATATTTGCCACACCTATGATGCAGCCGCAGATGAGGTCAAGAATTACAGTTATGATCTTTTTTGATGAACTCATATCAACGCTCCTGTTTTCAGTTAGTTTTGTTTGCGTACAATTCGGTACTCGTCGTCATTGCAGTAATACGGACATGACGCCGAGCGGTCGGAGAGCAGACGGGCATATTCGTCTTCATCCAGATCAACAAGGCATTCGTATTCTTCAAGTTCCTCGTCCCATACAAAGTGGCTGCAGCTTTCGCAGCCCGAAAAGCCTGACATTTCACATCTCTCCTTTCGCCGTAGATAATGTTATCATAATACGCGGGATTTTGCAATGTATGCGGGCAAAAAATTTCTGCTGACGCTGACATTTGATATTCCCTGATTTGATATAAAAATATGATTATTATACAAACAGTATTTTTTATGAAGTTTTTTTCAAAAAACTCTTGCTTTTTTTCTCAAATAATGATATCATAAGCTGTACTCAAGTGTAGGAAAAGGGAGGTGTTCTAATGCCTAACATCAAATCAGCTAAAAAGCGTGTAAAGGTAGCAGCCGCAAAAACAGCCGCTAACAAGATCGTTAAGAGCAATCTGAAAACAAGCATCAAGAAGGCTGATGCAGCCATCGTTGACAATGCTGCAGATAAAGAAACTGCTGTTCGTGTTGCGATCAAGAAGATCGATCAGGCTGCAGCTAAGGGTATTCTCAAGAAGAATACGGCTTCCAGAAGAAAGTCAGCTTTAGCCCGCAAGCTCAATGCCTCCGTTTGATCCGCATAACTGCAGAACAGACAAAGCGCCAGATATCTAAGCAGAACGGTAATGTTCTGCTTTTTCTGTTTTATTGGACAGTCCGCACCGCAAATATTCACAGTTTCCGGAAGCGTCGGAGAGACTTCTAAATTGAGTCTCCCCGACTTTTTTTGTCAAAAAAGAATATATTATCTCGCGCAGCAATATTTTTCATAATATTCTTGACTTTTTTTCAAAATAATTATATAATTGGCTTAAAGTGAACATGATTGTAGGAGGAACGACTATGAGCAAAAAATTATTCATCGTGCTGATCTCTGTTATCGGTGGTCTTTGCGCCTTGAGTGCGGCTGTGGCTGCCTTTATGATCATCAAAGACAAGAAAAGAAGAGACGAGGAGGAGCTGGAGCATTATCTCGACAGTTCTATCCTGTGAGCGCAGAATTAAGCGGCAATATGGGCGGCTGACTTGTTGTCGGCCGTTTTTTGCTATACGCCGCTTTTGCGCGCCTTGACACGACCGGCATGATGCCTGCAAGTGATCCGCAAAGCTTATTATATTATTTTGAAAGGATGGTTCGGAATGGAAATAACAAAGGACATCAAGTATGTTGGTGTGAATGACCACAAAATCGACCTGTTTGAAGGTCAGTATGTAGTGCCTAACGGTATGGCATACAACTCTTATGTTATCATTGATAAGAAGATCGCTGTTATGGATACCGTTGACAGGAACTTCACACATGAATGGCTCAATAATCTGGAGGACGCCCTCGACGGCAAAAAGCCTGATTATCTGGTAGTGCAGCACATGGAGCCTGACCACAGCGCAAACATCAAGAATTTTATGAACAACTACCCTGATGCTGTTATCGTATCAAGCAGCAAGGCGTTCACTATGATGGGCAACTTCTTCGGCACACAGTTTGAGGACAGGCGCATCGTTGTCGGTGAGGGCGATACTCTTGAGCTTGGCGAACATACACTGCATTTTGTGGCTGCGCCTATGGTACACTGGCCTGAGGTCATCGTTACCTATGACAGCAAGGACAAGGTGCTGTTCTCAGCTGACGGCTTCGGCAAGTTCGGCGCTCTTGACGTTGAAGAGGACTGGGCATGCGAGGCAAGAAGATACTACATCGGCATAGTCGGAAAGTACGGCGCTCAGGTGCAGAACCTGCTCAAAAAGGCTGCCGCTCTTGATATACAGACCATCTGTCCGCTTCATGGTCCTGTGCTTAAGGAAGATCTTGGCTATTATCTTGGTCTGTACAACACCTGGTCAAGCTACGGCGTTGAGAGCGAGGGCATCATGATCGCTTATACGTCCGTTTACGGCAATACCAAGAAGGCTGTTGAGCTGCTTGCCGAAAAGCTCAGAACAAAGGGCTGTCCCAAGGTAACCGTAAACGACCTCGCCCGTGAGGATATGGCTGAGTGCGTTGAGGACGCCTTCCGCTATGGAAAGATAGTTCTTGCCACCACCACATATAATGCAGATATTTTCCCCTTTATGCGTGAATTTATCGAGCATCTGACGGAGCGCAATTTCAGCAACAGGACCGTTGCTCTTATCGAAAACGGTTCATGGGCGCCCATGGCTGCAAAGACCATGAAGAAAATGCTGGAGGGCTGCAGGAATATCGAATATACCGACACTACCGTTAAGATCCTGTCGGCTCTGAACGAAACAAGCACCGCTCAGATCGAAAAGTTAGCCGACGAGCTTTGCAAGGATTATCTTGCCCAGAATGACGCCACTGCCGACAAGCACGATATGACTGCCCTGTTCAACATCGGTTATGGTCTGTATGTAGTTACCTCAAACGACGGCAAGAAAGATAACGGACTTATCGTCAACACTGTCACACAGGTAACAAATTCTCCCAACAGGGTAGCTGTGTGCATCAATAAGCAGAATTATTCTCACCATGTCATCAAGCAGACCGGCGTTATGAACGTTAACTGTCTGTCGGTAGAAGCGCCCTTCAAGGTTTTCGAGACATTCGGATTCCAGAGCGGCAGAAACACCGACAAGTTTGCAAACTGCGAACCTCTGCGTTCGGACAACGGGCTGGTGTTCCTGCCGAAGTACATCAATTCGTTCATGTCGCTGAAGGTCGAGAGCTATATTGATCTGGACACACACGGCATGTTCATTTGCAGCGTTACCGAAGCAAGGGTAATTTCGGACAAGGAAACCATGACCTACACATACTATCAGAACAATGTAAAGCCGAAGCCCGAAACAGACGGCAAGAAAGGCTGGGTATGCAAGGTATGCGGATACATTTATGAGGGCGAGGAGCTGCCCGATGATTTCATTTGTCCGCTGTGCAAGCATGGCGCCGCCGATTTTGAACCGATAGGCTAAAACTTGTCCGCGCGTTCGTTTTTTTGCTGAACATCCGCCCTCTTTCAGACTGAGAGAGGGCGTTTCTTTGTATGCTGATGATATCAGGGGGAATACTATTATCAATTATTGATATGTTTTATTATTATTAAATGTCAGGGGCTTATGTAACTTGCAGCGCAGAATTAACTCAGACCTGAATCCGTGAAACTCGAATAGAAAGAATACGGGAAAGCAAGATAAACAGAGCTATATAAAGCTAATGT
>CADBPE010000266.1 GCA_902796475.1 uncultured Ruminococcus sp. | reverse complement strand
CTCTGCGGAGCGCGACCAGGGCGCTGCCCTGGACCTGCAAGCCTTTGAAAAGGCTTGAGCGAAACTTTTGTGTTTGGTTTTTGGGGGCGATTATTTGTGCGCGTGTCATGCTCTGCGAAGTGCGGTTACGGTGTAGCCGTCTTTTTCTAACAGCGAGAGTATCCCGCCTTCGCCTACATAATGAAGTGCGCCTACAAGTACAAATACCTTCTGACCTGATGCAATGTAACTCTCGATCGACTCTGTCATGGTCTTGTTGCGGTTGAAAAGGATCTTATCAAGATATTCCTGCGCTAATCTGGCACTCGTTTCATCGGCGTTATCAATGTCGAGGCTGTCAATGAGTGTTTTGTCAATAATGCCTTTCTTCCAGGCCTCATAAAGCTGCTTTTCACTCTCGCTGTTTACCGGACCATAGTTGTCGTCAAGAAGCTGACTTATAATAAGGTCTGTCAGCTCATCGGAAAAGCTGTTGAACATATCAAACTGCTCCTGTAAGGACTCGATCTCAAGAATGTTCTTGCCGCTGTTATGCGCCATTTTAAGAAATGTATAATCCACACCATGATAGGCGTCAAGACCGCTTGTGTCCATATGCGTGTTTGTCAGCAGAGCCTGCCACATGTACGGCATGAAGCTGTCAAACATCGGACTGTATTGGTTGCTGCGGGTAAGGCGTTCGACCGCACCGTTGTATGTCTCCTCGGAAATGTGATCCTTTATAGTAGTGCCGTCATCGTAGCGCATCGTCGTCATAAGACTGAGTGCCTTTTCCGGCTCGTCAAGATATGTCGTTATATCCGCTTCAACAGCAAGAGCATCAGAGGCGTTGTAAGCGTCCATAACATAGTCGGGCATATAGTTCACGGATGAGTCGCCCATGTGTATGGAGCCCATAAGATAGACATAGTTTCCGTTTGCGTCCTCGGCTTTCCAAAGAGAAGGCGTGATGCTTTCAACGGTATCTGATGTCTGGCTCACATCGGCGCTTGGCTCGCTTACTGCAGCGCTGGGCTGCAATGAAGGCTCGCTCATATCGCCGGAAACAGGCTCAGAAGCGCTCTCTGAGGGCTGTACAGAGCTTTGCTCGGCTGATGATTCCATGATCATAGGATTTTTCGGTTTTTCGCCGCTGCCTGCGCCTGAACAGCCGGTGAGCGGCGTTATCATAATGGCAAGCGCTGCCAGTACGGATAATACCTTGTTTTTCTTCATGTACTCAGATCCCTTCTTCTGAATTTTGTGAGATATTCAAAAAGATATAAAAAATAAAAAATAAAGGCGCATCCGAGGATACGCCTTTATTTTCTGGTTCAAAAGCTTGTGCCAAGAATTACTTGGAAGCCTTCTTCATCTTAGTAGCAACGATAGCAGTACCAAGTGCTACAACGCCTGCAGTAGCAAGAACAGCAACAGTAGCGCCGCTGTTGTCACCTGTGATAGGAGCAGCCTGGCTGGGGTTAGGAGTACTTGATTCGGTGGTGATCTCACTTACGGGATCAGATACAGGCTTAGGACCATCGCTTGTTTCACCAAGACCAACTGCGCCTGCTGAAACAGAGAGTGCAAGAGCAGCAGCAACTGTGGTGAGTGCTACAAAGAAAGTTTTCTTGAGTTTCATGATAGAACATCCTCCTTAGTTAATTGCAATCTACTTGCAACAACCTCATTATAACACAGTGTTTTCTATAAGTCAATCAATATTTGGAATAAAAAATTAGAAATCAAGGTAACTATATCCAAAAACATTGTATAAAGCTTACAATAAAACAGGTAATAAATGGGATAAAAATTATCCTTTGATATACAAAATACACATAGGCTTGTAAACAATTTGTAATATTTTGTAAAAAAATTATGATATCCGCCGTGAAACGATATTGTCATATTATACAAGCTGTCTGCTCCGGAAAACAGCAGGAGAAACGTTCGTCAGGCTTTATATTTGTTTATCTTTGATTATTGACCGGGCAAACAGAATATCTTCCGGATAGGTAAGCTTTATGTTCGTCATTTCGCCGGGAATAAGGCGTATCGGATAGCCTTTTGATCTGTAAAGGCTGCATACATCTGTTGCATGGGCTTTTTCTTCTGCGCTGAGCGAAGCCCATACCTTACGGAACGTGCCGATACGGAAGCTCTGCGGGGTCTGTATGCGGTAAAGGGTGCTTCTGTCGGGAAATGAGCTTACGTTCATTTCATCGTCCGCAACGGCTACGGTATCGGTCTCGGGAACGGCGGCGGTGCATATATCGCAGGTTTCAAGAGCCTTTATACTGTCGCTTATCGTGCGTTCCGACACAAAGGGACGCACTGCATCGTGTGAGAGCACAATATCACTGTCGGAACAGGAAAGCTCGGACAAGGAATAATTGATGATATTTTCAATGGTCCCGTTGCGGTCGGAGCCGCCGCAGGTGATGTGTATGCGCTTGTAATTCAAACCCGGAAGAGCTGCGGCGTAGTCATAATACGCAGGGTTTATGCCGATTATGACGGCATCGACAAGGCTGTGGGAGAGGAAAGCTCTTACTGTTCTCACTATAACCGGCTCGCCTTCAATTTCCATAAACTGCTTTGGCAGACCGGCGCCCATACGGGTACCGCTGCCGCCGGCTACGATCGCTGCAATTATCATTTTGCTCGCCTGCCTTTTTTGGGAGCGGGAGGCAGCAAGCCCTCTTCACGCTCTTTGTTTCTCAGGAACCTTCTGTATGAGATCGTGAACATCAATATAAGAAGAATGATGATAGCCGATTCAAGTATAATGATTATCCAGCTGTATGTATTGCGTGTGGATGATACCACTGTCACCTTGCAGGCGCGGCTTATCTTGCCGTCTGAGGTGGTAAATGTTATCACGGTGGTACCCTCGTTAAGTGCGGTTATCCTGCCGTCAATGTCTACCATAGCTATCTGCGGGTTCTCGGAAACGCCGTTCATAACGGGGAGTATGGCGTCTGAGGGCTTTACCTTAAAGCTCATGTCATAAGAGCTGCCTTCTTCAAGAGTAATATTGTTCTTTTCAAGAGTAACGTCCTTTACGTTTTCGGTTCCGGCGTCGCTCTGATAGAGAATGACTACCTCGCTGCCGTTGATTATGCAGGACATTGTGATATCGTAGCCGTCAACTTTAAGTGTTCCGCTTGCAGTTGGCTTTTTCGACTGGAGAGTTTTATAAATGTTAAATGTGTAGCTGCCCTGTGTCACGCTGTCAAAATAGAAATTTCCGTTATGGTCGGTGGTCGTGCGGATATTGTCGGATTCGCCGTTCAGCTCGACTACCATATTTGCTTTTCTGTCGCCTGCGATAGAGTAAAGCACACCGTAGATGGATACATTGAAGCTGCCGTGACCCTGCTTAGGATTGACCTTTACCATACATTTTGACGAAACGGCTGCGCTTGCGGATTCAACGGTTATAACCGTCACGCCGGCCTTTGCG
This sequence comes from uncultured Ruminococcus sp., assembly GCA_902796475.1. Lineage (GTDB taxonomy): Bacteria > Bacillota > Clostridia > Oscillospirales > Acutalibacteraceae > UBA1213. The sequence goes on along the minus strand of CADBPE010000266.1, from coordinate 7,232 downwards.
GCTTTGATAATGCCGTTTTTGTCTACCTTTGCAACGTCCGTATCGGAGCTTGAATAATAGACTCTGGTGTCTTCTACATCATCGGGCAGAACGCTGGCTGAAAGAAAATGACTTTCGCCCTCGGTCATTTCAAGGCTCTGTGTTTCAAGCACTACACTTTCCGGAGATTTTCCGTCGCGCACGATAACGGTGCAGGTCGCCTGATTGCCCTTTTTGTCAGTGGCGGTGATGATCGAGGTTCCCGGATGCACCGCCTGGAGCATACCGCTGTCGCTTACGGAAACGATACCAGGGTCGGAGGACTTGTATTCGGCGGCGTCGGCGTTTGCTTTAAGACTGAGCTGATAGCTCTGCTGTGGATACAAGCCTATGCTGTCCCTTGTGAAGTCGATAACATCGCCCACTGCATAGGCGGGGATCGAAAATACGCACATCATCAGAATGACAGCCGTGAAAACACTAAGTATTCGCTTCTTCATAAGTAGGATACCTCCGGGGTAGTATTTGCGTTTCGTCAAAGTCTTTGTCGAGAATGCTCAGCAGCTTCGGTTCAACGCTTTCTATATAATACTTTTTATCAAGAAAGGCGTTTGCCTTCAGAGTCTTTTGGAGTCCGGCGTTTTTCATGTAGGAGTTTATGACGCCGGCAAGCTCGCTTACGGGGTCTTTTGCGTTAACGTCAAAGAGCAGACCGTTTACGCCGTCGGATATCAGGTCGGTATGACCCTTGATCTTCGAGGCGATAACGGGTATGCCGCAGTGCAGAGCTTCCATTACATTAAATGGCAGACCCTCCATAAGAGCACCCGACAGCAGAACGTCGCAGCTTCGGTAAAGCGTGTTTACATCGCTTGTATGCCCTAAAAAGCGTATATGTCCGTTAAGCTCAAGCCTTGCGGCAAGCTCACGGCATTCGTTAAGGGAGCCGCCGTCACCGGCAAATACGAGAGCCGCATTTTTATATTTAAGACGCAGCCTTTCGAGGGCGTTTATCAAAAGCGTCTGATTTTTTCTTTTGGAAAATTCGCCCACGCACAGAAAAATAACAGTGCTGTCCGGAAGAGCAAGCCCTCTGCGGAAGGACTGTCTTTCTTCGCTGCTTATTTCCGGAAAACGCTCTCTGCACAGCCCCATGCCATTGGTGAAGTAAATGCTTTTGCCCAGCTTATAGCGGCGGGCAAGCTCAATATCGGTCTTGTTCATCACCACAAGGGAGTCCGTCACGTTTGCGGTAAGTTTTTCGGCGGCTCTGTATATTACCGAGCGGGGACTGCCGCTGCCGTCAAACATATATCCGTGTGAAATATGTATGCAGTATGGCCGCAGCTCCTTCGGGGTTTGTTTGACTGCCATTCGCAGCGCTGCTCCTGCCAGGGTCGAATTTGAATATACCATTGTATATTTGTTTTCGGATATCAGCCTTTTCAGTCTGCCTGTTGTTTTAAGGTTACGGGCGGAAATCGGGTTTTTTACAAACTGCATATCATAGCAGCAGTCTATGAGCGGGTGAGCTTCGGCGCCTTCGGCTGCTGCGTCAACCGCATAGCCCTTTGACTTAAAATAACTGATATATGGCAGATGAAAGTTTATGATGTGTGACATACGGGAAGCGCATATCAGTATCCTTTTCACGTCCATCACCTCGTGGGATCATTCGGAAACAGAGCGTCTTTCTTTGGCTGCTGCGGCGCGAACCGGCATACTGCGTATGAACTGCGTGTAATGGTCGCAGACTATGGAAGCGGGTCCAAGCTCCTTGAGCTGTCCTTTTTCTATCCATGCGGCTTTTTTGCAAAGCTTTTTTACCGCGCCGGTGCTGTGAGATACAAGCAGGAACGTAGTACCGCCGCTGAGAAGCTTGCTGATGCGTTCCTCGCTCTTGATACGGAAACGGGCGTCACCGACTGAAAGGACCTCGTCTGCGATCACGACGTCGGCGCTTACGCATGTAGCGATGGCAAAGCCAAGCCTTGACACCATGCCGGAAGAGAAATTCTTCAGTGGAACATCAATAAACTTGCCTATTTCGGCAAATTCTACTATCTCATCAAATTTTGCCTGCATATATTTTCTTGTATGACCATGCATAGTTCCTGCAAGGAAAATATTTTCCCTTGCGGAAAGGCTCCTGTCAAAGCCGCCGCTGATCTCTATAAGCGGTGCTATGCTGCCCTGCACCTTTATGCTGCCTCGTGTGGGGCGTATTATGCCGGCTATGGCCTTTAGCAGTGTGGATTTACCGGAGCCGTTCCTGCCGATAAGGGCAAGCGAATCGCCCTTTTTTACCTGAAAGCTGATGTTTCTCAGCGCCCAGAATTCGTCATAGCGCAGCTTTCCCTTGATGAAATTCACGAAATATTCCTTTACGCCCTCTTCGCGGTTTTTGCTCAGGTTGAACATTATGGAAACATCGTTTACATCTATGCTGATATCCTCGTTTATTTTTCTTGGAGGGGTGATGATACGGCTCGTATTTTCCTTTGAAGAAGCATCAGAGCTGTTTTTTGTCATTGTCTGAGAGGAGGATATTATATTGCCCGATTCATCATAGAAAACAGGCACAACTTTCTTTTCTGACATTTCGGCACCTCGCAATCATAAATAGAGGAAGAAGCGGTCTTCCTTTTCCTTAAAGGTCACAATGCCAAGACCGAGCATAAGCAGGGAATAGCAGGTGCCCACTATGAGCATTTTTTCTGAGGGGAGCGTCGCATCAATAGCAAGGTCACGGGCGATCTTGATATAGATATACACAGGGTTGAGATCCCACAGAAAGCGGAACGGTTCCGGTACTATGTCTATCGGGTAGAAGATAGGCGTTATGTACATCCAGGCTCTTCTTATTACCTGAAACAGGTAATTAAGGTCACGCAGGAAGGTGGCGTAAGCGCACAGAAACATGCCAAGACCGAGCGTAAACACGAAAACGAGCGCAAAATCCAGCGGAAGGATGAGCATATACGCATTCAGCGGCACACCCGTGATGACGCACACGATAAAATACGGAATAAACGACAGCAGCAGGGTGATAAAGCTTTGTATGATAGACGATATGCAGAAAAAGTAATTCGGGATATTCATTTTGTTTATCAGACCGGCATTGCCCACGATACAGCCCATGCAGTGTGTAGCGCCCTCAAAAACAAAGGCGAATATCAGGTTTCCCGTAAAGAGATATATCGGATAGTGAGGTATCGTTCTGTTGAACAGGGTCGAGAATACGATAGTCATAACTATCATCATCAGCAGAGGGCTGAGCATAGACCAGGCAACGCCGAGGATAGATTTATAATATTTCTTTTTAAAATCCCTTTTTATTACCTCTTTAAGAAACGGGAAATAATTATAGAACTCATATAAAGTCTTTTTCATTATATCTCTCCTTTTGATGCTCCAGGAAAAGACCACGCCGCAGGCGGTATTTCAGGTAAGCATTAGTAACTATTATTATATCACTTGATCAGCCGATTGTCTATTATATTTTTTGAAAATTGCATACAGTCGCCGCTCCAAATTTTGACGGCAATTTACAAATGCAGCGCACTGCAAAACAAACAAGCAAAAGAGCAAAAAATTTTGCACCCTTTTGCTTGTGCTTTTTCAGGAAAATTATTCTTCGTCTTCCTCTGTCGTTCTGAAATATTCCTCCGGGATGTCGGCAGGGTCGTCGTCTTTATATCCGTTGCTCCATGCCACATTTTTTGCCGTGATCCTTGCAGGATTTCCGTTTATTACACAGTTGTTCGGGAATGTTCCCTTGACGATCGCTCCGGCGCCTACGATGCTGCCGCTTCCGATGGAGCAGCGGTTGAGGATCACTGCCCTCATTCCTACCCATACATGGTCGCCTATGCTTATAACGCTTCGGCGCGTTGGTACAGGCGGGTTCATGCGCTTGCCTGTCCGGGTGTTGTATATCGCATGACCGTCGCCGCTGTATATCTTTACGTCATATGAGAACAGGCAGTTCTCTCCGATGGCAATGGTATGTCCCTCCAGAGCCACAATGCCGGAATTCATTACGATCTTGGTGCCGCTGCCTATTGTGATCTTGCCGGTGCCCGCTGCTACAAGCGATACATTATCCACAAAGCGGCAGCCGGCGCCTACCGTTATCTCTGCGCCGCCGAGATGACGCGCGGAAATAAAGCATTTTTCGTCAAATTTTGCGGAATTGTCTACATTTATATTCACGTTGCAGGCGTATTCCTGTATGTACACCGTACACACCTTGCAGTGTATGTTGTTGCCGTATTCATCGTGATAATCCGGGGATCCTTTATGCAGGATTATTTTTCCGTGATTCACAAACACATAATCCTTGAATTCGCTGAATCCCAGCACCTCAAGCTCCTCACACAGATCCTTCCTGCGCTTCGCTTCAGTGAAAACAACATAGTTTTCGTATGGGTCTATCTCGTTTTCAAGAATATAGCTGTCAGGATCGGGCGCTTTCGCAGGCTTTGACGAAACAGGTGACGGCTCTGCGTTTACGGCGTCCTCCTGAGCGTATTCGATGGAGTCGGCTTGTTCTTCACCGCCGGAGCTGTCCTCATCGTTGGAGTTGTCCTCCTCGCCGGATATGCTTTCCTCGTCTGAAATGTTCTCCTCTCCGGAGATGTTCTCTGTATCGGTAATATCCTCTTCATCGGTTTTTTCTTCGATCGCAGAGAACAGGTTCTTTATTTCAAGCCCGTTTTCCTTGAAAAAATCAACAAGTTCCAGATTATTGCCGATCACCGTAAGGGGACGTCCGTTGTGGTATTTTTTTACGATGTTGGTTATTGTTGTAAATAGCTCAAGCTCTCCGAATTTCATTTGCAGTACCTCGTCTTTCTTATCTCGTTGGTGTTACAGGATAATTATAACCGAAATTCGCCTTGCAATCAATAGCGATCTTGCGTGATGCGTGAATTGCTATGGTATCATTTAAGGAAATTGATTTTTAATAAGCAATTCATAAGAAGATAAGAAAATTCCGCCGGATAGTGCAGTGCTTTCGCGAAAAATACAATTTTTTCAGGAAAGGGTTCCCCAGGTCTGAGCCGCAGAGACTCGCAGCAGATAATTGATTTCTTAAAAATATATTGACTATAAGTCGGGGATATATTAAAATATATATTATGGCTGCTTGTGTGTTCTGAAAAATACTCTCCGGGATCCTGCGTTTGAAGGAATATAAGGTGGTGAGAGCTGTGATCAAACAGAATCAGGGAAAACTGAATGCGGTGCATGTTGTAATAGATATCATTATAAGCGCCGTAAGCTGCGCGTGCGCATACTTTATTTTGTATTACGGCTTTAAAATCGATGTCCTGTATTATGACCATGACTCTATGCACCATATAGGTATGCCGCTGGCGCTGGCAGCTATACAGATAATTTGTAATTTTGCAAGCGATCTTTACCGCTCGTATCGCTCAACATCTCTTGTGTTTGAAGTTATAAACATAATGAGATCAGGTCTTGCAGTTTTCGCTGTCAGTATGGTCGCCTCTATGTTTATGTCAAGACTGTATCAGTATCAGGTGGCGCTGATACTATACTTCTTTATCAACAGCATATTGTCGGTGCTGTATAGATTTTTCCTCAGAGCTTTTCTCAGACTTATGCGAAAAAAAGGCTACAATAAAAAATTTATAGTTTTTTTGGGCATAAACAATACAACCGAAAATTTTATTAAAAAAATAGAGTCATCTCCCGATCTCGGCTATGAGATAACAGGCTATTTCGATATAGCGCCAAGATCACAGCTTGACCTGACGTATCTTGGCAATTTTAAAAAGGTGTCGAAATATTTCAACGATTTTATCCCCGATGAAGCGCTTATTATGCTCTCGGATAAAACGCAGCCGTATATGGAGCATCTTATAGCTATATGCGAGCGATGGGGAATTAAGTTTTCTATTATACCTAATATGTTCTCAAGCTTCTCTTCAAGAATATATTTATCAAGCTTTGACGGCATACCTGTGATGAGCATGAGACGTGTGCCGCTGGACAGAACCTTTAACAGGATCGTCAAGCGCATCCTCGATATAATCGTTTCACTGCTTATGATAATCATACTGTCGCCGCTTATGCTGTTTACGGCAATAACCATCAAGCTTACATCGCCGGGCAGAATAATATTCAAGCAGCAGAGAGTTGGTCTGGGACAGAAGCCCTTTACAATGTATAAGTTCCGCTCTATGCGTGAGGAAGCCGAGTCGGATATTTCTTCGACGGAAAAGAACGATCCACGCTGTACAAAATTCGGCAGGTTCATAAGAAAATACAGCATAGACGAGCTGCCCCAGCTTTTTAATGTGCTGATAGGAAATATGAGCCTGGTAGGGCCGAGACCGGAAATACCCTATTATGTAAAGGAGTACCGGAAATCCGTGCCGCTGTATATGGTAAAGCATTATGTCAAGCCCGGAATAACAGGCTGGGCGCAGATAAACGATCTTCGGGGCAGCGATACCTCAATAGAAGAGCGTATACGTTACGATATTTATTACATAGAGCACTGGTCGGTGCTGTTCGATATAAAGATCCTTTTCGGGACGCTGACAAAGGGCATATTCTCAAAGAATGCCCGATAGCCTATTTTGACAGGAGATGTTGTCTTTGTTATTTTATTCCATCAGCAATGCGCTTATCCTATTGTGGGCGGCTTTATTGTGCTTCCATAAGCCTTCCAAGCAGAAAAACCTGATATTTGTGCTGCTTGCATTCAGCCAGCTTTTCCTGATATCGGCGTTCAGGTACGATATCGGCTTTGACTATCAGATGTATGCGGTAGGCTTTCATAATATGACGTCCTCAGGCTTCGACACGCTTACCTATAAGGACTGGGAAACAGGCTTCATAATCTTCACAAAGCTGCTGGGATTTATACCCGGCATAGACTACCAGTGGTTTATGATAATCCTGTCGTTCATAGCCATATTCCCGGCTGCCGTGTTTATTTATAAAAATTCGGAAATGCCCTGGCTCTCAACGGTGCTGTATGTCAATATGTTCATGTTCTTTATGACAATGAACTTCCTGCGCCAGATGATAGCCGTGTCGCTTCTTATGCTTGCATGGCATTTTATGAAGCGCAACAAATTCATTATCTTTGCTGTTATCATCATTTTTGCATCGTTTTTCCATCAGACAGTGCTGGTCATGCTGCCGGTATACTTCTTGGTGAAGATGAAGCCAGCCATTCGTGAACTGCTCATTTACGGCTTTATCATTCTCTG
>CADBPE010000265.1 GCA_902796475.1 uncultured Ruminococcus sp. | reverse complement strand
TAACAGAAGCATCCTGCAAAGCTCTGAACGCTTCCCACTTTATGCGCGTTCTTCCCTTCGAAAATGCCTGTTGCGAATATGAAATATTCTCGCTTCCGACTGATTCCTTAAAAGCCCGAACAGCCGACTTGATTCCTTTGCCTGTCTTGCTTAAAATGATACCTACAGTATCTGCAAAACCGAATTTGCGGGTTCTTATGAAATCCTGCTTGCGCTTCTTTGATTCGTTGATAAACTGCTCATCATTTAACATTGATCTTAATTTCATACAAAACCTCGAAGTTCCACTTTTCATTTGACTGCCTCCAAAAATCGAATAATCTCATTTCGATTTTGAAGCTGATTTCATTTTGTCAAGTGGTATTATCTATGAAATTTAAGTGAGACTTTTGTGCATATTTTTTCTATTTTCTTAAGTTGTTGACATTGACCGGAGACCCGCGCCCTTTGGAATCCGCAAGCCTTTGAAAAGGCTTGAGCGAAACTTTTGTGTTTTGGTTTTTTGTGATGATATTTTTTGCAGGCTTTTGAAACAATTTCCAAAAAATCTTGTAAAAAAGTGTTTCATTATCAGTGTGTTTTGTGCTATAATAAAAAAGTATAAATTATCGAAAGGTCTGGTGAAATGATGAAGTATGACGCACAGGATTGTAAGCTCGTCTACGCCCGCAGGCTTACACCAACAATATATGATTTCCGACTCCAAAACAGCGCTTTGGCAGCTATAACTAAACCCGGTCAGTTCGTTCAGGTTCTCGTGCCCGGAAAAACTCTCCGCAGACCTATCTCTGTCTGCGATGTTCAGGACGATACTATCCGCCTCGTTTTTGAGGTTCGCGGCGAAGGTACCGCTATTATGGCTCAGACTAAAACAGGTGACAGTATAAATATCATCGCTCCGCTCGGCAGGGGCTTCTCTCTTGACCCGTCTAAAAAAACAGCCTTTATCGGCGGCGGTATCGGTGTGCCGCCTATGCTTTACAGCGCCCGCCAGCTTGGCGCAAATGCGGCGGTTATAAACGGCTTCCGCAATAAGGACGCAGTTATCCTTTCGGAGGACTTTGAAAAAGCCGGCTGTCGCCTTATCGTTGCTACCGATGACGGCAGCTTCGGCATACACGGCTTTGTTACCCAGCCGCTTGCAGAGATTATTGACCAGGTAGAAATGATCTGCGCCTGCGGACCTACGCCTATGTTAAGGAATATCGCAAAAATGGCGGCAGAAAAAGGCGTTCCCTGTCAGGTGTCGCTTGAACAGCGTATGGCTTGCGGTGTGGGCGCTTGTCTTGGCTGCGCCGTTGCCGTAAAATCTGAGGACGGCTCTGTAAAATATAAGCACGTTTGCAAGGACGGCCCTGTATTCAACAGTGAGGAGGTTGCTTGGTAATGGCTGATCTGAGTGTAAATATTGCCGGTGTGCATTTCAAGAATCCTATAATTGCAGCTTCGGGCACTATCGGTTTTGGACATGAATATAGTGAGTTCTATCCGCTGTCGGTTTTCGGCGGCATTTCATGCAAGGGTACTACCCTTAAAGAAAGACCCGGCAATCCTCCGCCGAGAATAGCCGAGACGCCTATGGGTATGCTGAACGCTGTCGGTCTGCAAAACCCCGGTGTTGAGCATTTTATTAAAGAAGACCTGCCCTGGCTGAAGCAGCAGGACACCGTTGCCATTGCAAACGTAGCGGGCAGCACCCGTGAGGATTACTGCCGCATGGCGGAAATTCTCTCCGAAACTGATATTGACATGATCGAGCTGAATATTTCCTGCCCTAACGTAAAGGAGGGCGGAGTGCAGTTCGGTACCTCGTGCGAGAGTGTGGCGGCTATTACCAAGGCAGTAAGAGCTTACTGCAAAAAGCCGCTTATCATCAAGCTTTCACCTAATGTTTCGGATATAGCCTCAATTGCAAAAGCAGCCGAAAGCGAGGGCGCAGACGCAGTTTCCCTTATAAACACTCTCACCGGAATGAGAATAGATATAAACACCCGCAGACCTATAATCACAAACATAACCGGCGGTATGTCAGGACCTGCCGTATTTCCTGTTGCTGTGCGTATGGTTTGGCAGGTTAAGAACGCTGTAAGTATTCCCGTTATCGGCATGGGCGGCGTTACCACATGGAAGGACGCCGCTGAGATAATGATGGCAGGCGCTGACGCTGTACAGATAGGCACTGCTCTCTTTACTGACCCGTATTCTCCTGTGAAGATCGCAGAGGGTCTGAACAAATATCTTGACGATCACGGCATGAAGTCCGTTACCGAGCTTACGCATACAGTCATTACAGGCTGAGAGTCTGTGAACAGCGTTTTTTGAAAGGAAAGAAAAAGTGACAAAGATGATAATAGTAAGGCACTGTCAGGCGGAGGGCAACCTGAAACGCTTTTTTCAGGGTACTATCGATTCTGATATTACCGCCGAGGGTGCCGATCAGATAGCAAGAACGGCGGAGCTTCTCAGTTCTGAGCCTATCGACGTGATATATTCCAGTCCGAAAATACGTGCAAGAAAAACAGCCGACGGAATAAACATCTATCACGAGGTAGAAATGCGCATTGACCCTGAGCTTGTTGAGATAGACGCAGGCGAATGGGAGGGTGTACTGCTCTCCGAGATAGAGAAGCTTTATCCGGAGCAGTACGGCAACTGGCGGGAGCATCCGGATATTTTTCAGGCGCCCGGCGGCGAGAGCATGAAGCAGGTATATGACAGAGTAAAAAGGGCTGTCCTGCGTATAGCAGACGAGAACCGGGGCAAAACCGTCTGTGTGGTTTCACATGGATGCGCAATAAAGAATATCATGTGTTTCCTTCACGGCTGGGAGGTGGATAACATCAAAGAGGTACCCATCGGAAAGAATACATCGGTGAATGTGGTGACCTTTGACGATGATCTGAAGCCTTCCATTATTATCGAAAACTATGAGGATCATTTGCAGAATGCGGAAAGCTGGAGCTTCTGAGGAGGCGCTTCATTCTATGATAATATTATCAGTTGATTACGGCAGAGTGCGCACAGGCGTGGCTGTCTGCGACAGAGATGAGATAATCGCTTCGCCTGTTGCGGTCATCAAGGAGATACGTCAGGACGTTTTAGCCGAAAAGATAGCGGCATTATGCGCGGAGCGTCACGCCGAAAGCATTGTGCTTGGCCTGCCCAGAAACATGGACGGAAGTGAGGGCGAGAGCGCTCTTAATGTGAGGGCGTTTTCGGAGATACTCAAAGAAAAGACAGGTCTGCCCGTGACACTGCAGGATGAAAGATGCACCACCGTAACGGCTCACGGATATCTGAACGAGACCAATACCAGAGGAAAAAAGCGCAAAGCTGTAGTTGACAGCGTTGCGGCAGTGATAATACTTGAAGACTATCTGAGGTACAGGAGGAATGGCTTATGAGTGTTCTTCCGAGCCAGAAGCTGACGATCGGGGAACTGTTCGTCTCTATGGCTGTGGGACTGATCTTTTATTTGCTGCCCGGTGATCTGCGTAACCAGGTAAGCACAATGGGCATATCTGAAATATCGGTACTTGTTGCCGTATTTGCTGTAAGCGTTGTGTTTTTTCTTGTCATCAAGCGCTACGAGGCAATGGGAGCGGCGCTGCTGACCAATTCAGTGATAATTACAGCCGCTTTTGGTTTTTCAATTATTAACGGAATATTTTCAAAGGGCGGAGAGTTCTGGCCGGGATTCACGGTTTATCAGCTCACCACCATGTTTATTGTATGGATAGTGCCTTTCCTGTTCACTGTGCTCGTGCGGCTTTCAATAACCGACCACCGTGACACTGATGACAGCCGGGCGGGTTTTGCGCGTTTCCTTTCGCTCAGCTTGCGGGCGCTCATGCTTATCTATCTGCTTGTGATCGTTTTTGTTGAGATAATCCCGAAGGCGCCTGATATGGTGAACAACAGGAGCATTCTTTACATACCGTTTTCACGCATACAGGAGTGTCTTGAAAACGCCGCAGAGTGGGGCATACGCTACATGCTGTGGAACGGTCTGATAATGATGCCGCTCAGTTTCAGTCTGCTGGTAGTCAATAACCGTATGCGCTGGTGGCATGCTTTGTTCATTTCAGCCGCTGCCGGTCTGACCATAGAGATTTTCCAGTTTGCGCTGAACACCGAGACCGTATATATTGACGATCTGTTTCTTTATGTTATAGGCGGTCTGGTAGGCGTCATTCTGAAATCCCTTATTGACCGTATCCGCTTCCGCATCACTAAGGGGCAGGAGCGTCACATGCTTTGTCTGGACTACACGCCCGTAGACTATATGTCCGAGGTAGAGATATACGAAGAAGAGGAGCTTTCGGATCAAGAACTGATACTTGACGATTTTGACGAAGAGCTTGACAAGACCATAGAGGAAAACAAGCCGATAACCTTTTCTAAAAGCGACGAAATAGAGTAGGCGGGCGGCAAGCTGCCGCACCCTTGTTCGCAGCGCAGATAAACAAGCGAAAACGTAATTACCCGCGCCCCCCGAAAACCGTGTTTATCTTTCTTACTATCTTTTAGCCGAGAGCAAGGCAGATTTGTTTTTTACTTTTATAGTTTATCTGACCGAACATTCGCCGGTCGTGGTTGTTACTGTTTTACAGCCGCGGCTGGCGAAGCTTTGTTTATCGGCCGCCGAAGAAAAAATCTTTCTATCGTCCGTAAGTTCCGCTGAGCGGATCCTGAAACAAGGGGATATTTGGTGTAACGAAAGTGAAAACCGCAAACATTACGCCGATAAGACATATTGCCAAAAAAGCAATACAGGGTCTTTTGCCGCACGAAATGCCTTTTTTGAAAAAATGCGCTTCCATGAAAAAAACAGCTGCCGCAGATAAAAAGAAAAACGCTATATTCAGCCAATCTGGATATTTTCCGAATGCCCCGCCGCAGGTGTAAAACAGTACGGGTATCATTACAGATCCGGTTAGGATACCGAACAGTTTTACACACCAGAAGCTGCTGTATTCTTTAAAAAACCTGCTTTGTATCAAAGCGAAGACGAACAGCGGAAAAAACATCAGCTTCATGTGCTCCCATGTCGATTCATTTACGGCTGAAAACGGCGCTGTGAGTATGCTTTTGTTTGTAAGATCATAAAGAAAGTGCAAAAGTATACCGCCAAGAGAGATCGCTGCAAATCCTGCGCATTGCCAAAGCAATATTTTTTTATTGTTAATACGGATCACCTCACATTATTGCTTACTAATTTCTATGACAGATATATTGAGATAATACAGTTATTTAATATCATTAAATACAAGTTTTTTAGGAAGGGGGTCTGGGGGAGAACCCTTTGTTCCTAACAAAGGGTTTCCCCCAGTGCAACTTGCAGGTCAAAAGAGATTCCCTTGGTGCTGTGGTTTTTTGTGTTGCAATTCTGGCAAAAAAATGTTAATATTATCTTGGTATAATAAATAAAACAATTCTTGCTTGTTGGCTATAAATATACATATCGCTGACGGGTCGGGTAAAGTGACCGGTGATATTATGAGAAAAATTATTCCAATTAATTTCGGATGGGATTTTACTGAGAATTTTAACAGGGCTTTCAGCTTGGGCGAGGGCAGAGCTGTTAGGGTCGATCTGCCGCATACCTGTAAGATCACTCCATTCAGCTATTTCGATGAGTCTGTATATCAGATGGACTGCGGGTATCGCAAAATGATAACCATTCCTGCGGAGGCTGAGGGCAGAAGAACCTTTTTGAAGGTTGGTGCGGCTGCTCACAGGGCGCAGGTGTATGTCGGCGGCAAAGCAGTGGGGAAAGAGCATCTCTGCGGATACACTGCATTTGAAGTTGAGCTTACACCGTATATAGTGCCCGGAAAACCGGCGCTTGTGTCTATCGAGTGCGACAGCCGTGAAGCTCAGAATATACCGCCCTTCGGTCATGTGGTGGATTATATGACATACGGCGGTCTGTACCGTGATGTGCAGCTCGAAATAAGAGAAAACAGCCATATCACGTCAGTATTTGCCATGCCGGAAACAAACGGCAGGATAATCAGCCTGACAGAAACTCAGGGCGATTTTGATTTTATCCGCCAGACCTTATATGATAATAATACCAAGCTCTGCGAGGGCATTTTTACGCCGGGACAGACCTGCGCTCTATGGGCGGATAATATTGAACTGTGGAGCTGCGATACACCGAAGCTCTACCGGCTGCAAACGGAACTGATATCAAGCGGCGCAGCAATAGACTTGGTCAGCGACAGGATAGGTTTCCGCAGCGCAGTTTTTAAAAGTGACGGCTTTTATTTAAACGGAAAAAAGCTCAGGCTGACAGGACTTAACCGCCACCAGAGCTTTCCGTTTGTGGGCTACGCAATGCCGGCGTCTATGCAGCGCTTTGATGCGGAAATACTCAAAAACGAGCTTGGTCTTAATGCGGTGCGCACATCTCACTATCCGCAGTCAAAGCATTTTATCGATCGCTGCGATGAGCTGGGGCTTCTTGTGTTTACCGAGATACCCGGCTGGCAGTATATCGGAGATGAAAACTGGAAGGCTGTTTCGGTGAATACAGCAGAAGAAATGGTAAGGCAGTACCGAAGCCACCCTTCGGTCATACTATGGGGCGTCAGGATAAACGAGTCGAGAGATGACGATGAGTTTTACCGCCGTACAAACGATGCCGCCCACAGGCTTGATCCCACCCGTCAGACCGGCGGAGTGCGCTGTCACAAAAAAAGCAGCCTGCTTGAAGACGTTTACACATACAACGACTTTGTACACGATGGCAGCAACAAGGGCTGCGAGCCGAAAAGCGCAGTTACATCGGATATGAACAAAGCGTATCTCATTTCGGAGTATAACGGTCATATGTTCCCGACAAAGAGCTTCGACTGCGAGGAACACCGTCTGGAGCATGCTCTGCGGCATGCAAGCGTACTGGACAGCGTCCGCAGACACAATGATATAGCGGGTTCCTTTGGCTGGTGCTTTGCGGATTACAACACTCACAAGGATTTCGGCAGCGGCGACCGTATCTGTTATCACGGAGTATGCGATATGTTCCGAAATAAAAAGCTTGCCGCAGAGGTGTACGCTTCATTTTCGGATAAAGCTCCGGTACTGGCTCTCAGCAGCTCAATGGATATAGGCGAGCATCCCGCAGGCAACCGGGGCAGAGTATTCGCCTTTACCAATGCCGATATTCTGAGAGTTTACCATAACAACACGCTCATACACGAATACACCCGCCGTGACAGCCGGTTTTCTCACCTGCCGCACCCGCCGATAGAAATAGACGATTATGTCGGCGACAAGATCGCAAGGAACGAAAATTTCAGTCCGCGTCAGGCATCTTACGTCAAGGATATTATCAACGATTCCGCACGATTCGGCATGGGCGGCATGACCTTGAAAAACAAGCTGAAGGCGGGCTGGCTGGTCATTCGCTATGGCATGACCTTCCATCAGGCTTATGCGCTGTACAGCAAGTACATAGGCAACTGGGGCAGTGATGCTTCCGCATATACGTTTGAGGCTGTTAAAAACGGCAGGATCGTCCGCAGAGTCATCAAAGAGCCTTTCCGGACGCTTGTGATATCGGCAGAAGCAAGCTCTCTCACACTTACCGAAGCCGATACCTATGACGTTGCGGAGATACGCATAAGAATGACCGACCAGAACGGAAATACTCTGCCGTTCTATAACGGCGCTGTCAAAGCAAGACTTGAGGGTCCCGCAGAAATGATAGGAGAAGCCCCGACGGTCATCCGGGGAGGATGCGGCGGTATATATATAAAAACCATCGGAAAAAGCGGCAATGTCAGGCTTACCCTGAGCGCGGAGGGCGCAGGGGACGCAGTGTTGAGCTTTACCGTTACAAAAGAAAGGGAGGCATACCATGACTGACAGATCAAAGGTCATATTCGGCAACAAGATAAAAAAAAGCGTACAGCGTCGGGCAGAGCAGAGCAAGCGCAATTTTGAAAAGAAATACGGCGATGACAGCTCTTTGGATTACAGCCTGATGATAAGGGAGAACCCTACTCTCGGCAAGCCGCTTGGGGTGTTTGATATCCGCCTTGACGAGGGGACCTCGGAGCTGGATTTCGACAGGGAAAAGGGCGTAATTGTGGGCAACATACGCATGGGTTTCGGACATTACCGTATTTCGATAGCTATGGCGTCAGCGGCTCACGCTTTAGGCTACACGCCGTACTGGATGGATCTCAATTCCTATCCGGTGACGACCTGCACACAGATCATAAGCGAGCAGAACAGGCTTTATTCAATTGGCTCAAGAATTTCACAAAAAAGCAGGCTGTTCAACAAGCTGCTTTGGGAGCCGCTGAACTATGAGGGCTTCCGTCAGCTGAGCTACAATGCCTGCGACCAGAAGAATGCCGAGCTTATGGCGCCGGTGTTCAAAAAAATTCCCAAGGATATCCCGGTGATCGGCACACATGTATGGCCGGCTCAGGCGGCTGTTCATGCGGGAATGGAGCGTGTTGTCAACGCCATTCCGGATAACTGGCCTATGGCGCTGCATCTTGCCGAGGGCAGTATACACACCATTCAGACACATCAGTCCTATATGGGCTATCGTGTGCTGAACGGCATGGACAAGGAGCATATCCTGAACCCGATGCCATCAGGAAGTCTTGTATACACCGGACACTATGTTGACCATGAGCTTGTTAAAGACCTTGAATCAGATTGTGACCGCAGGACAGCCCGTTTCAGTGAGGGAAAGCCGATGCGTTTTCTGCTCACGATAGGCGGCGCAGGTGCTCAGAGAAAGCTTTTTGCAGCGATAATCCGTCACCTGCTGCCGGCTGTATGCAGGAAAAAGGCGGTTTTGTATATAAATGTAGGCGATTACATGAAGGTATGGGAGGATCTTTGCAGGGACATAAGCGTACTCAAGAAGGTCTCGGCAACGCATTTTAATAACTGGAGCGATACGGAGAGCTTTGCAGAGCATGCTCTTGAAAAAGAGGTTTACGGTATCCATGTGTTCTGTCATAAGAACATTTTTGAAGCGGTTTACTGCACTAACCTGTTAATGCGTTCATGCGATGTTCTTCTTACCAAGCCGAGCGAGCTTTCATTTTATCCTGTGCCGAAGATCTTCCTGAAGAGGATAGGCGGACACGAAAAGTGGGGCGCTGTACATTCAGCGGAATTTGGCGACGGCACGCTTGAATGCAGTGATCTTACGCACACATTGCAGATGGTGGATATGTTCATGTACGACAAGGAGCTTTTCACCGGAATGTGCGGGCAGATAAAGCTGAATAAGGCAGCAGGACTGTATGACGGCGCATATAAAACAGTAGAGATAGCAATGAAAAAATAAGGCGGCATTAATGCAGCGCTGCACAGACAACATTTTGAAACAAGAGGTGAATAATTATGAAGAACAACACTAAAACAAAGCTTTCCGGATTTGCAAAATTCAGCTACGCCTTGGCGGCAGTGGGTAAAGACATGGTGTATATGCTCTCGGCAACATACGTTCTGTATTATTTTCAGGATATACTCGGAGTGAGCGCTATCGCTATGGGTACTATACTGCTTGTCGCAAGATTCTTTGACGCCTTCAATGACCCTATAATGGGCGTTGTGGTTGCCAAGACCAAGACCCGCTGGGGCAAGTTCAGACCCTGGCTGCTCATAGGCACATTAACGAATGCGGCGATACTCTTTCTTATGTTCTCGGCGCCGCCCGAAATGGATACCGCAGGTCTTACGGCTTATGCTGCCATAGCGTATATTCTCTGGGGCGTCACCTATACCATGATGGATATTCCTTACTGGTCGATGATACCCGCCTTTACCGAAAGCGGCAAGGAACGTGAGGGACTTACCACTCTTGCCCGTTCGGCTGCCGGTGTGGGTACGGCTATTATCACCATATGCACAATGATGGCTGTGCAGGCTCTCGGCAAGATGTTCGGCGGCACTAACAGCAAAGAGATAGAAATAATCGGTTTCAGATGGTTTGCGCTTGCGGTGGCAGTGCTTTTCATAATATTCACAATTATGGCTTGCGTCAGCATAAAAGAGAAATCGACCGCCAAGATGGAATCCGTTTCGGTGGGCAGGATGTTCAAGGCACTTTTTCAGAACGATCAGGCGCTTACGGTTGTTGTTGCCATTGTGCTCATAAACACAGCGATCTACATAACCTCAAATTTGGTGATCTATTTCTTCAAGTACGATTTCGGCGGCACTAACTGGTTCGGAGATTACTCTCTTTTCAACGCTTTCGGCGGCGGTATTCAGATACTTGCGATGATGGCGTTCTATCCGATCATGCGAAATGTGATCAAGCTGTCAAACACAAAGATATTCTACATAGGGCTTGGAGCGGCAATGGCAGGCTATGCCGTACTGCTCGGACTTACATTTACGAGCATGGGCAATGTATTTATTCTTTTTGTTCCGGCGTTCTTCATTTTTGCGTCATGCGGAATAATGAACGTACTCACGACTGTTTTTCTTGCAAACACTGTTGACTACGGATATTTCAAGCTTCGCCGCAGTGATGAGAGCGTGATCTTTTCAATGCAGACCTTTGTAGTAAAGCTTGCATCCGGAGTAGCGGCATTTGCGGCGTCGATATGCCTGCAGATAAACAATTTAAGCGACGCAGCCACAACGGAAGCCGATCAGACTGTCGATTTTTCACAGGCAGTTGCCGACGGCTCAAAGATAGGTTTAAGAATGACTATGACGGTCATTCCGATAATTGGTTTGCTGATAGCCGTTTTCTGGTTCAGGAAGAAATTTATTCTTACGGACAAGAAGGTAGCGGAGATATCTGAGCAGGTGAAGATACTGAAGGCTGAAGACGGCGATAAGGAAGCCTGAGCATTTCGGATGTAAGACAGTAATAGTCTCGACCGGCGGATGTCCGGTCAGAGCAAACTACAAACACAAAAAATGGAGCGGCAGATTGCCGTAGATTTGGCAGGTGATCGTTTTGATACGCAGACTCGATGGGCAGTGTCCCGCTTTTGTTCTCGAAACGGAAAATACAAGCTATGTGTTCTCTCTTTCGGCTTCGGGACACCTTGAACATCTTTATTATGGCAGCAAAATTTCTGTCACGGACGCAGATCAGTGCGCCGCTTTCCGTGAAAGACGTGAATTTGAACCCGGCAGCAGTATCGTCTATTCCAAAAGGTACCCTGATGTCGTGCTTGAGGATATGTGTCTTGAAATGTCTTCAATGGGTCACGGCGATGTGCGCGAACCGTTTATAGAGCTTATTTATGCAGATGGCAGCCGTACCTCTGATTTCCTTTTCGACAGCTTCGTTATAGATCACACTGAGTCTGATCTTGTCACGCTCCCTTCTTCATACGCAGGCATGAACGGCGCGGAGCATCTGTGCATAATTCTGAGGGACGGCGGACTTACTCTTGAACTGCATTATCGGGTCTATGCTGAGTGTAATGTTATCACACGCAGCGCCCGGCTCATCAATAACGGTGATGATGCCGTTACCGTTGAACGCCTTATGAGCGCACAGCTTGATCTGCCGTTCAGCGGTCTTGCGGTAACTTCGTTTCATGGCGCATGGGCGCGTGAGATGAACAAGTCTTCGGTAGTTCTTAATGCCGGTAAATTCGTGAACGAGAGCCGTACAGGCTGCTCATCAAACAGGGCAAATCCGTTTTTTATGGTACACGATGCCTGCGCCGATGAAAATTCCGGCAGGGTATACGGGTTTAATCTGGTTTACAGCGGCAATCATTATTCCGCAGTTGAAGCGAGCGCCTTTGACCGTGTGCGTATAGTTACGGGCATACAGCCGTCCGGATTTTCTTTTCTATTGAAAAAAGGGGAAAGCCTTGAAGCGCCCGAGGCGGTAATGACATTTTCCGACAAGGGCTTTACCGGTCAGAGCGTGAATATGCACAGTTTTGTGCGTGAGCATATCGTAAGGGGCAGATGGAAGCATAAGCCCCGTCCTGTGCTGCTCAACAGCTGGGAGGCTTGCTACTTCAAAATAAACGCCGATACGCTCCGCACACTTGCGCACGTTGCCAAAAGTCTTGGCGCAGAGCTTTTTGTGATGGACGACGGCTGGTTTGGCAAGCGCAGCAGCGATAACAGCTCCCTTGGCGATTGGACGCCCAATAAAAGCAAGCTCCCCGGAGGACTTAAACCGCTTGCGGACAGCATACGATCTCTTGGTCTTGACTTCGGTATCTGGGTAGAGCCGGAAATGGTAAATACTAACAGCGACCTGTACCGTGAGCATCCCGAAATGGTTATGGAGATACCCGGCAAGCTGCATTCCGAGGGCAGAAATCAGCGTGTGCTTGATCTTGCGAATCCTGCGGTCCAGGATATGCTGATAGCTAAAATGACCGAGGTATTTTCCTCTGCTGAAATAAGCTATGTAAAATGGGATATGAACCGGATCTTCTCAGACGTTTTCTCACAGTATCTTCCACCGGAGCGTCAGGGCGAAACGGCTCACCGCTATATCTGCGGACTGTACCGTGTGATGAAGACTCTGACCATACGTTTTCCGGATATCCTTTTTGAGGGCTGCGCTTCCGGCGGGAACCGTTTCGATCTGGGAATACTTTGCTATTTTCCGCAGATATGGGCGAGCGATAATTCCGACGCAGTATGCCGCGCTGCAATTCAGGAGGGCTACAGCTACGGCTATCCGCAGTCATGTATAGGCGCTCATGTAAGCGGCACTCCGAATCATCAGACACTGCGCACTACTCCGCCGGAGACCCGTTTTGGCGTGGCTGCCTTCGGTCTGCTTGGCTACGAGCTTGATGTTCGTGACCTGAACGCCGAAAGAAGAAAAAGCATCCGCACCGAAACGGCAATTTATAAAAAATGGCGTGATGTGCTGCAGTTCGGTCAGTTTTACAGGATATGCAGCGGCAATGTGCACCAGTGGATATGCGTTTCACAGGATAAAAAACGAGCCGTAGGTCTGCTGCTGCAGGAGCTTGCCGTACCTAATTTCCAGCAGCAGCGGTTTACAGCCGCCGGTCTTGACCCGGAAACGGTGTATCGCATGTACAGTATTCCCGGCCGTCTGGATATAAAGCTGTTCGGCAGCATGATAAATACTATCCTGCCTATGCACATAGTTCAGGATTCCTCTATGCACAATTTTCTTGCCAACGCAGTAAAGCTAAAGGGAGATCACGAGGACATAAAAGCCACAGGCGCAGCGTTTATGAATGCGGGAGCTGCGCTCAGTCCGGCATTTTCGGGCACCGGATTTAACACAAAGGTGCGTATCTTTCCGGATTTCTCCGCGCGTATGTACTTTTTTGAAGCTGAATAAGGCTCATCTTTTCAGCAACAGGATTTTTTAAATAAATTATTATTGTATTAATCCTGAATCCGTGAAACTCGAATAGAAAGAATACTGGAAAGCAAGATAAACAGAGCTATATAAAGCTAATGTTTTACTCTTTGTTTATCACCAAATGGGTGTGTCAGTGCCGCCTCTCGGC
>CADBPE010000264.1 GCA_902796475.1 uncultured Ruminococcus sp. | reverse complement strand
TGATGATGTCAGGATCTACTTCATCAACTGCTGCGCGTACAGCATTCATCGTATCAACATCAAGGATACCCATGAGGTCGAAACGGAAGCCGTCGAGGTGATATTCTTCCGCCCAGTACTTTACAGAATCAACGATGAACTTGCTTACCATTGAACGCTCGGAAGCAACGTCGTTGCCGCAGCCGGAGGTGTTCTGGCCTGCTCTGTAGAAATACTCAGGAACGAGCTGGTTGAAGCAGTACTGTGTGTTGTAGGTGTGGTTGTAAACAACGTCCATGATAACGCCGATGCCTGCATTATGGAGAGACTGAACCATCTGCTTGAATTCTTTTACTCTTACTTCGCCGTGATAGGGGTCTGTTGAGTAGGAGCCTTCGGGAGCATTGTAGTTTACCGGGTCATAGCCCCAGTTGAACTGAGCCTTGTCAAGCTTTGTCTCATCTACTGAACCGTAATCATATACGGGAAGGAGATGAACTGATGTTACACCAAGATCCTTGAGGTGATCTATGCCTGTTGCGATACCTTCGGGAGTTGTTGTGCCTGTTTCTGTAAAGGCAAGATACTTGCCCTTGTTTGTGATACCGCTGTTTTCTGCGATAGAGAAATCTCTTACATGAAGCTCATAGATCTCCATGTCTGTTACGTTCTTATAGGTATGTCTCTGGTCAGCATCCCAACCATCAGGATTTGTGGTAGCTGTGCTGAGGATCATAGCTCTCTTGCCGTTTACGCCTACTGCTCTTGCATAAGGATCAACGATATCCTTGTTGACCTTGCCGTCAAAGTAAGCTGTATAG
Organism: uncultured Ruminococcus sp.; assembly: GCA_902796475.1. Lineage (GTDB taxonomy): Bacteria > Bacillota > Clostridia > Oscillospirales > Acutalibacteraceae > UBA1213. The sequence goes on along the minus strand of CADBPE010000264.1, from coordinate 15,447 downwards.
GTATAGTACTTGCCATTGTATCCATCTGCGGGAAGAACATATTTCCATGTACCCTTTTCAGCAGCTTCCATCTCGAATGTGCCGACAGTTGTGCCGCCGTTGCCTTCTTCATAGATGTTGAGCTCTATCTTTTCTGCTGTGGGAGCCCATACTTTGAACTGTACGCTTTCACCTGCAAAAACAATACCGAGATCGTCGCCTGTGTAGGTGAACTCGTCCTCAAACTCTTTGCTTGAGAAATAATCAGGCAGAGTAAGCTTAAGGTCTGAGCCTCTGAAAGAGATCGTGTAGTCCTTTGTGTAGTCAAGTTCTTCGGAAAGCTCAAGAGCAGCGCCTGTATCGGATACTCTTGAATAAGAAGCGATAGCTACCTCTGCGCCGGAAGCGGACTTGATAGTAAAGTCAGCAGCCGTTACAGCGTCGTCATCTGTGGGAGCCATAGTATACTTGATGGCAACCATTGTTTTTGACTCGGCAACAGCCTCTCTTACTTTAAGACCTGTAACTGCATTGTCGTAGTTTACTGTGAAGTCCTCAAGTTCTGAGCCTGCTACGCAGTAAACTTCTACTGTGCCGGATACAACTGAGCTGAGGTCGACCTTACGGTCGCCGTCAGGATCCTTTGCACTCCAGTCGGGCTTTCTTACGATAAAGCCAAGGCTGGGAGTTGACTGAGTGATAGTAATGGTAGCAACTGCGCCATTAGCGTCACCGCTGTCCGTGAAAGCATAGCCTGCGCCGTCAAGGCCCTCTGCCCATGCCCACACATCCCAATCGCCGTAGCTGCCGTCGTCACGCAGATAGTGGATGTTGACCGTGGTTACTTCTGCAGCGCTTACCATTACGGTCGGCAGTATGAAGCAGCTGAGCACCATCATCAGCGAAACAGCGGAGGCTATGATGCGCTTGGTAAGAGTCTTTGCATTCATAGATTATCTTCTCCTTTGTTTTTCGCGGCAGGTAGATTTGTCATTAAGACACTGCCGCTAATCATATTGATTATATCATTTCCTTGATTCAAAATAAACCGATTTTCCGTATTTTGGGCATTTTACACATTACAAAATTGTTATCAATTTTAGTGCATTATAAACAAAAGTCTTCTGCTTTTTTGATGTAAAGCGCATTTCTTTACACTTTATATAGTGTGGACAAAATTATAAGCCACAAATAAACGGGCGCATCAAACACGCAAAATTCCAATGTGCCGAAACACTCACGGCAATTTATTGTTATATGAATCTGATTATTGATCTATGCGGCGCAAAGATTTGTAAAGCCTACTGCTTTACAAATGTAGCTTCCTTTCCGGAATAGCTCAGCGTAAGCTTATCAGAGGAAAGAGTATAGCCCATAACAACGGTTCCGTAGTTTTCGCTTATTACAGTAACTGTGCTTTCCTCAATAACGCACTCCCCTGTCAGGTCAAGACGATTTTCGCCCTGTACGGACGTAAGACTAATGCCGTTTTCAGTAAAAACAAGATGTCCGAGCTGCTCATTTGCTCCGCCTTTTTCGTCTGTGCGAACCCACTCAAAGAGCTTTATTTCCTCTGCTGCAGTTTGCGGCGGCGCAGCAGCGCACCCCTGAAGCGTGACCGAAACACATATCAGCGCAGCAGCAAACGCAAACACAAACGCAGTGAAAAATATATTATTATAATGTAAGTTTTTTCTTACGCTGTATTTTTTGAAATTCATATACGCTCTCCTTTGTATATATAATTTTAATAAAATATATGTAAAGCTATCAGCTTGCATGACGAGGGATACAATTAATCGGCCGGAATATTATAGATAAAAAACAAAAATTCGGTCGGCGCTGACGTTTTATTTGTTAAAACAATGATTTTTGCAGGATTATAAAATAACACTTGCATTTTATGCTCGGATATTATAAAATAATGTAGTATTTTAGTGAATTTTTGAATTTCTTAAAATCATATTTTTTCAGGAGGAACCATCATGTCCAATTACAGCACTATGGAAAAAACAGCCCTCAAGGCTGAATACGATAGCCTTAAGGCTTCATTTGAAGCTTACAAGGCTCAGGGACTCAAGCTTAACATGGCAAGAGGCAAGCCCGGCTCTGAGCAGCTGAATATTTCAAACGATATGCTTACAGTTCTTACCGCAGACACCGACTATTCAAGCCCCGACTGCCCCGACTGCAGAAACTACGGCAATCTGACCGGTCTTGAAAGTGCGCAGAAGCTTTTTGCAGACATCCTCGGTGTTGAGCCGAAAAATGTATTTGTAGGCGGCAACTCCAGTCTGAACATGATGTTTGACACTATCGCCTGCATGATGGAGCTTGGCTGCAGCGGCGAGAAGCCCTGGAGAGAACAGGGAAAGATCAAGTTCCTTTGCCCCGCTCCCGGCTATGACAGACACTTCGGCGTTACCGGATATTTCGGCATCGAGATGATAACCGTTCCCATGACGGAAAACGGTCCTGATATGGACATGGTAGAAAAGCTCGTTTCTGAGGACGCTTCAATTAAGGGTATCTGGTGCGTACCGAAATATTCCAATCCGCAGGGCATCACCTACTCCGACGAGACTGTAAAGCGTTTTGCTTCACTCAAGCCTGCCGCAAAGGATTTCCGCATTATGTGGGATAACGCTTACATTATCCATGATATCAACGACACTCCCGACCAGCTTCTGAATATCTTTGACGAAGTAAAGAAGACCGGTAACGAGGACATTGTTTTCGAGTTCTGCTCCACATCAAAGATCACCTTCCCCGGCGCAGGCGTGGCAGCTCTGGCAGCATCAGAGAATAATCTGGCTATACTCAAAAAGCGCTACAACTTCCAGACCATCGGATATGACAAGATGAATATGCTGCGTCATGTAAAGTATTTCGGCGACCTTAACGGCGTTCTTGCTCATATGCAGAAGCACAGAGCCGTTCTTGAGCCCCGCTTCAACATGGTCCTCGATATGCTCGAAAAGGAATTGAAGGACTGCGGCGTAGCCACTTGGACAAAGCCCAACGGCGGTTATTTTGTATCCGTTGACGTTACGGAAGGCTGCGCTAAGCGTGTAGTTGCTCTGTGCAAGGAAGCTGGCGTTGTACTCACCGGCGCAGGCGCTACCTATCCTTACGGCAACGACCCCAAGGACAGCAACATTCGTATTGCTCCCACCTATCCGCCGGTAGAAGAGCTTGCCAAGGCAATGGAGATATTCTGCATCTGCGCTAAGATGGCAGCGATCGAAAAGCTCATCTGATAATCTACCCCCGATCATCACACGGCAGTCTGTTAGGTCTGCCGTGTTTTTTGTTTGGCTGCCGCTCTTTATTCCCGACAGGAAAAACAAGAAAATAACAAGAAAATAAAAAAATTATTTGACTTTTATAGACAAAAAATATATAATTATATGTGATATGTCTGTATGCTTTTGTTATGGTCATTGCGCTATTGGACGTAAAAAAGAATGCAGGCACAAAAGAACAATATTGGAGGATACCGTATGAAACGAATTGGCAAACCGGTGTTCTTCATCGTATTTGTTATTATTCTCGCGCTCGCCTATACCTCTATATTCGGAGTTTACGGTGAGAACGGTGATTTCAAGATCACCTACATCAAGGGTATTAACGATATTCGATGGGGCATCGACATCAACGGCGGTGTTGAGGCAGTTTTCGCGCCTGACGAAAAGGATGCGACTGACGATGAAATGGAATCTGTAAAGGCCATTCTGGAGCTTCGTCTGGTTGCTCAGAACGTCACCGACTACGAGATCTATCCCGACTACGCCAACGACAGAATCACTGTGCGCTTCCCCTGGAAGTCTGACGAGAAAGACTACGATCCTGACAAGGCTATCAACGAACTCTCCGCTACCGCTCACCTGACCTTCAGGGCAGGCACCGATGCTTCAGGAGAGGTCATCATAGAGGGTAAGGACGTCAAGAAAGCATACAGCAACTATCAGAAAGCCGGAAACGCCGGACAAATGCAGCACGTTGTTGTTCTTGAACTCAATGACGAGGGCGCAACAAAATTTGCAGACGGCACAAGGGCTAATAAGGGCGGCAATATCTCTATCTGGATGGATGAGGAATGTATTTCCGCTCCCCATGTAGACTCCGTTATTACCGACGGTGTGGCTATTATCAGCGGTTCATTCGACGCTTCAAGCGCCGCCAAGCTTGCAAGCACGATCAACGCCGGCGCTCTTCCCTTCGGTCTTAAAGTAGAGAGCTACAGCACTATCAGTCCCTCACTCGGAAACTCGGCTCTTGAAGCTATGGGCTATGCGGCTATCGCAGCTATGTGCTGCATCTTCCTGTTCATGCTCTTCATGTACAGACTGCCCGGCTTTATCGCATTTATCGCGCTTCTTGGTCAGATGGCTATATCCATTATGGCTATTTCAGGCTACTTCCCGGTATTCCCGAGCTTTACCATGACTATCCCCGGTATTGCCGGTCTTATCCTTTCAATAGGTATGGGCGTTGATGCTAACATCATCACCGCTGAAAGGATCAAGGACGAGCTGTGGACAGGCAAAACTCTCGACGGCTGTATCCGCAACGGTACAAAAGGAAGCTTCTCGGCTATCTTCGACGGCAACATCACCGTTATCATCGTTGCTATCATCCTTATACTTGTATTCGGTCCCGCAAACATCTTCTCCGGTATCTTCGGAGTTTCCACTACCGGTCTTATCTATGCATTCGGATACACCCTGCTCGTAGGCGTTATCTCAAACTTCATCATGGGCGTCGGTGCATCAAGACTTATGCTCAAATCTGTTTCAGGCTATAAGTTCCTGAGAAATAAAAGATTATATGGAGGTAAGAAATCGTAATGAGACAGACATTCCATATAGACTTTATGAAAAAGTCAAAGATCTTCTTCTGCATTTCTCTGGGAATAATGCTTGTTTGCCTGGTGCTGAACATTACCGTATTCCCCACGCTTGTTGATATCCAGTTCACCGGCGGTACTATCATCAAGTACAGCTATGACGGCGACATCAGCGCAGCCGACATTGAGAAAACCGTCAATGAGACTATCGAAAAATCCGAGACTCTCAATGACACTGTTGAATTTTCCTACAGCGAAAACCTTGCCAAGTCATCACAGGACAGCAACAGCAAGATCGTATCTCTCCAGTTCAACGGAAACAAGGCCGTTTCTGTTGAGGACAAGACAGCTATCACTCAGGCTCTTGAAAAAGCTTATCCCGACAACACCTTTAAAGAAGCTTCTTCCTCATCCGTTGACGCTTCAAAGGGTACGAACTTCTTCTTCAAGTGTCTGACGGCAGTTATCGTAGCCGCAGTGCTGATGATCTTCTATGTTGCTATCAGATTCAGAAAGATCGGCGGTCTTTCTGCCGGCGTAATGGCTGTGGTCGCTCTTATCCATGACCTTATCATAGTTTACTTCGTGTTTGCTATGTTCCGCATGCCGCTCAACGATAACTTCATTGCGGTAGTTCTGATGATCCTCGGTTACTCGCTTAACGATACCATCGTTATCTACGACAGGATCAGAGAGCTGAGAAGAAAGTCCAGCCCCAAAACGCCGCTCAACGATATCGTCAACACCAGCCTTAACCAGTGCATGGTAAGAACGATCTGCACATCAATTACAACAATTATCGCCATAGGTTCGGTTCTTGTTGTTTCGCTCATTTACAACATAGATTCGATAGTAAGCTTTGCTTTGCCAATGATGATCGGTCTGATCTCCGGTTCCTATTCATCACTGTGCATTGCGGCTCCTCTCTGGGTAATGTGGAGAAACCACAAGTCCAAAAAGAAAGCCGAGGCAAAGGCTAACGAGAGCAAAAATTCCGAAAAGAAGTCAAAGAAAAATTCCAAAAACAGTTCAAAGGCTTCTGCTGATAAATAATTCATAGCAAAAAGCTTCATCTCTCCCACAAAAGGTAAGATGAAGCTTTTCTTTATTGTTCATACTATTATCAGATATGCTTTATTATTTCCAGTTATCTTCCGAGGTCTCGGAAACCGGGTTTTATATCTCAAAGATAAATAATCAAAACAGACCGAACAGTCCTTTCCTTTCTGCCACTGATATGGTCAGTACCGTAATGTTATCCGAGCTGCCGTTTTCCATTGCCAAAGCTGCAAGCTCTCCGGACAGCGCTTTTCTGTCTTTATTTGCTGATATTGCTGCCTTTATCTTTTCAATATCAAGCCCGTCAGTAAGTCCGTCAGAGCAGAGAAGTATTATGTCACCATTATGGATGGTCACGTTCTCTCTTCTGTAAACGGAAAGCAGCATTTCCTCCTTCTGTATGCCAAGGTGCTGGAAAAGCTGATGCCTGCGTTTATCCTTCGCAGCCTGAGCGGGCGTCATAATGCCGGCTTCCACCATCTGAGCCGTAACCGTGTGATCCTTGGAAAGCTGTGTAATGTTTCCGCCTGAATACATAAGGCATTTGCTGTCGCCGACATTGCAGATACTTAGCTTATCTCCGCAGATCACGGCAGCTGCTATTGTTGAACCGACACACGCGCTCATGCTTTCGCTTCTTGCGCATATAGTATCATTTGCGTCATTTATGGCTTTGCACAGCTGCTCACAGTCAGGTGTGAGAAGTTTCATGTCAGCAAGCGCCTTCACGGCTGCAAACGATGCAAACTCACCGTCATGCTCGCCGCCCATTCCGTCAGCCACCGCGAAAAGTCCTTCATTACAGGTCAGACTGAATGAATCATCCCTGTCAGTACGATCATCAAGTGTTCTGCCGTTAATAAAATAATTATCCTGATTTATACTTCTTGCGCTGCCGCAGGTGCTGAAAAGACTTACATTCAGCCTGTATTTTTTCATATTATCACAACATTTCGTAAAATTTTAAATTTCTGTTCTCTGAAAATAATACTATCATTATACTGCAGATATTTCAAGAATTACGTTCAAATAAAATATAATTTTATTGTTTTTCTGATAATGAATAGATTTTTGCGCATTCTGAAATATTTGCTGATCCATAGTATTTTTTATAAATTTTTCTAAAAACTATGGTGAATTATCAAATAATGTGTTATAATGAGAACAGAAATTTTTTAAGGAGCTGACTCATATGCAAAATATATGGCATGACATGGACTCTTCGCGCATTTCCCCGGAAAACTTTATGGTCGTTATCGAGATCCCCAAGGGAAGCAAGGCTAAGTATGAGCTTGACAAGCAGACAGGCGTACTGAAGCTCGACCGTATCCTGCACACCTCTACGCATTATCCCGCAAACTACGGCTTTATTCCCCGTACCTATGCCGATGACCTTGATCCGTTGGATGTTCTCGTACTCTGCTCTGAGACTATCTTCCCGATGACTCTTGTACAGTGCTATCCTATCGGCGTTATCACTATGCTTGACAACGGCCGCAACGATGAAAAGATCATCGCTATCCCCTTTAATGATCCTACATACAACGGCTATAAGGATATAAGCGAGCTGCCAAACCACCTCTTTGAAGAAATGACACACTTCTTCTCAGTTTACAAGGCTCTTGAAAACAAAGAAACTGTTGTTGACGAGGTTAAAGGCAAGGATGAGGCTATCAAGATCATCGAAACTACGATAAAGAACTATAAGGAAAAATATGGTTCCATGTGATCCCCTGAAAGGAAATTTACTGTAAATGGCAAAGAAAATTGAAAATGATGATTTAATCGATGACAGCAAAGGATCAGCGGCGCCTGAACGCTCCGACAAAACGGACAAGATCGGCGCCAACGCTGAAAACGGCAGCGGCAAGAATGAAAAGCGCAAGGTCGTTGTAGTTAATGTACCAAAGAAGAAAAAACGTCTGCGCACCCCATCGCACATAATCAGGATAACACTGATATGGCTGCTTGCTATTGAATTGTTCCTGCTTACATATCCGTTTTTGCAGGTCAGATTCTACATAACGGAAGATCTTGGTGTCACTCCCTATCAGGAGAAGGCATACAACATTCTCGCCACTCAGGAAGAAATAGACAGCGCTGCCGCAGAGCTGCAAAAGGCGGTGGATTCCCTTGAAGAGCTGCCGCCCGAGGAATCAAGTGCTGAAAGCGGCGCTGCCGAAAGCAATGCCGAAAGCTCTGTTTCCGAAACCTCCGAAACAGAAAGCGCTGAAAGCGCGCCTCAGGAAACCGGCGGTTCCAACGTAAGAGAACTGGCAACCGTTGATTACAACTGGTCATATTACATACGCAATGATGTTGACGCTGAAAAGCTTACAAAGCTTATTGTAGACGTTAAAAAGCTCGACAGAACTCTTTATACCGAAGAAAGCGTTGACAAGCTTAATCTTGCAGTGCTGAAGGCTCAGAAGGTGCTTTGCGCTTCCGTGTTCATCTCTCAGAACGGCTTTCAGATGATGCTTGGCGGTTCTGTCGGTGAAGCGTTCGGCTCTACCCTGTCGCTCGGCAATACGCTGTTCAGGGGATTCCTGACATTCTCCTTAGGCGTTCTGCCGCTGATAGCTATATTCGCCTGTGTATTTGACAAGAAAAGGATCATCAAAAACGTTATTGTCCTGATCTGTTCTATACTGGTGCTTGTGGATATTTTCTTCACGATCTATCCGTTTGTAGGTATCGGCGCTGTTCTTTCGATAATTCTCTATATTATCATAAGCGTGATAAATTTAGGCGGTTTCTACGCGCGTCAGCAGGAAAAGTATATTGTACTTCACCCTGAGCTTGAAGCCGAGTACACTGAAAAGCATCCTCATTTTGTAAAGGCACTTATAAATCAGAAAAGCTTCGGCGACGAGATCAAAATTGACCACAAGGCACAGGAACGTAAAACTGCCCAGAACGTCAAAAAGCGCATGAACAAGAAAAAGAAATCCAAAAAGTAATACATATTAAAAATGGCTGCCGCAAAGAAAAATATCTTGCGGCAGCCATTGATTTTTTAGTAAGAATATCTGTCAGAAAATCATTCGTGAAGGAGCTTTGGCGGATTGTTTATGTCTGATGCAAAGGCTATTGAGGTCGTCGGATCGTGCTTGGTAAAGTAGAGCGCTTTAAGGGCTGCCGAATAAAGATCATCGTATGTGCTGCCGTTGTTCGGAAATACGCTGATGCCTATTTTACAGTACACGTTTATCTCGGCAGACTCTGACTGATATTTGTTGTTTATTGCGCTGCATATCTGTTCAGCCTTTTCAAGTATCTTCTGCCGTGAATTCATGCCCTTGATGAACACTACAAAACGGTTCCCGCTGTTGCGGCCGATTATGTCTGAATCACGGAAAAGCTCTCGTACACTGTGTGCCGCTTCCTTGAGTACGGCGTTCGCAAATACAATGCCGAGTTCACGTTCAAGCACATCAAAACCGCATATTTCAGCGATAACAAAGGCATGACTTCCGGAAGCGCCCTCATCATAAAGATAGCTCTTTATCTTGTTTTCGGTTGCATGCTTGTTGTAAAGACTGGTAATAAAATCAGTCCTGTCCTTGCGGCGTTCGTCGATCATATCGCCCCGGCTGTCGGAGATATTGGTAAACACTGCCATTATTCGGGTAACAATGTCGGAGGAATTCTTAAAGACCACAAAACGCACCCTGTTCCAGATGTATTCGTCAGTATGCTTATCAAATACACGAATAAAGATCTCTGCTTCGGAGTGATCGTAACGAGTGGAGCTTAGTCTTTCTATGAATTTCTTTTTATCATCATTATGAATAAAATTGCCTTCGTTTATATTCTGAAGAAAGTCATTGCCGGGTATCGGATAACCGTACATACTCTCAAAGGAACCCGAAACCTTGACCTTATCAAAACGCGGCGACCACTCGATTATGAATGACTTAGTCTGCTCGAGTATCTCATCATACACTTTTTCGTTGAGTACAAGAGCGTTATGCTCATGCTCAAGCGCCAGATACTCACGCACAAAAGAGGAGGAGGCGTTCATCTGCATTTTGAAATCCTCCATAGAGATAAGCTCATCCTTATGATAGCAGAAGCTCAGATCGGTATGTCCGCGAAGATTTGAAATAAACTCAAGGCTGACGCCCGCAGGAATGACCGCCTTGACGCCCAGCTTATTGAAATAGCGGATAAGATGCGAAAGTATAGCCGCATTATAAACGTCATCCACAACAGAGCTTATGAAATTTCCGGCAAAAACCAGCTTGTCGAAAAGATTCTCGATAAAGCAGCTGACGCTTATGCTGCGTGAGCCTACATTGTATACACCGACCTTGAAGCCGAATGCGCGAAGCCGCGCAACAAACGAGGTAAGCTCCTGGATCTGCATATTTTCAAGCATATCATGGGAGAGCATTATGCAGATCCCACGGCTGTTTATATGTTGCTTCTCCAGCATTTCGTCAAAGGCTGTAATTACCGATTCGATATCTGCGCTGTCAAACATGGTGAAGACCGAAAGCTCCGGAATTACCATGCTGTTGCTCTCCATATCGGCAATAGATGCGAAGATCTTCTTTATGTTGTTGAGCGACATGGCTGTCATATTATTGGATTGAGATGTTTCAAAAAGCCAGTCTACGCTCTTGAGGTCTGACATATAGCTTCCGCTGAGACCAAGCATATCGTATGAGCTGATAAAGCCTGTATCCGACTCTGCGACAGGAATGAAATATTCCTCAAAATCAACAACGCCAAGCTCGTTCTTATCCTTAATGCGCATAGAGCTGTCATACTTTTTAAGCTCAAAGCTTTTGCGCATATTGCTGTTATAATAAAGATACATATTTTTGCCGTTGAGTTTGGCAAGTTCTACGGCTTTTGAAGCGTTTTTGAAGAGAAGCTCGAAGTCCGTACCGTCTTCAGGATAAAGAGCAATGCCGATGGATGCGGAAATATCCGAAGAGCTTTCATCTCCGAAAACATAGCTTTTGTGTATGCAGTTAAAGATATCCTCAATAAGTGCTTTCCTTTCGTCACGGTCGGGACAGTCCTTAATGAAGATCACAAAGTTATCGTCCTCGATCCTGCCAAGGATATTGCTGCCGGGTATCTGGAACTTTAAAAGATTGGATATATCGCAAAGTATGTCATTGCCGAAGCGGTAGCCCGCATGACGGTTTATACTGCGGAAATCATCAATATCTATCTTTATCAGAGCATGGTGACCGTTCTCGCCCTCACGGGTAATGTAATCGTCTATTTCACGCTTGACGCCTGCATAGTTCCACAAGCCTGTCACTATGTCCCTGTCCGGACTGTAATGATGGTGAGGCATTGCTTCGCTTATAACGGTTATCATAAAGTATATTTTATCAAGCTCGTTATTTTCTACTATCGGCACAGCGCAGCACCTTACTGACGAAAAGCCGCCTTTTCCGACATCGGTCATACATTCAATTTCAATGCGGTCATCTCCGTTTATGGAGCGCTCTACAATATTGCTCAGCCGGAAGGTACGGAGAAACAGCGGATGATAATCATCAGTACAGCTTTCTGCAAGAACGCTGATGGTTTCCTCGTAATTCTTCGGAATATATCCGCAGATATCCTTCATGCTTCCCTTGCGCTCGTGAAGCATATCGCTGCGTATATCAAATTCCAGAACAATGTCGGATATCTTGTAGATAACCTCTTTATCATGCTTTTGCATATCGACGATAACGGACTTCTGGTTCTCGATAGTTTCTATCAGATCAGTCCTGTCCATTTTTACATAGAGGTCTCTTTTATGGTCACGCTTTGTTTCCGGCTCGGTTTTGGGGAGATTCTTGTCCGAAACGCTCCTGTCTGCATTGTTCACGTCCGCATAAGCAGCCGCAAGCTCCTTGAATTTGTCAAGCACTGCGCTGAAGCAGTCCATCATCTCATCAGAGAATGCTCCGCAGGCGCCGTTCCTTATCATTTCAACAGCCTGCTCATGTGTGTATGCAGCCTTGTATGTTCTCTCGCTGGTAAGAGCATCGTAACAGTCGGCAAGCGATACCACCTGCGCCCATATCGGTATCTGATCGCCGACAAGTCCGTCAGGATAGCCCATACCGTCCCACTTTTCATGGTGATACCGGCATATATCGTAGCAGTAGCGGAAATATTCGTTCTTTTCAACAGCATCAAGCTGGTCAAGTATCTCACAGCCCTTCAGAGTATGCTGCTTCATGATACGGAATTCCTCAAAATTAAGTCTGCCGGGACTGAGAAGGATAGAATCCGGAATAGCGATCTTACCTATATCGTGCAGCGAAGACGCCGACACTATAAGCTCTATCTTATCCTCGGTAATGTTGTACTTAGGATATTTTTCCGCAAGCACACGAAGAAGGACCTCCGTAAACTTGCGTATTCTGTGTATATGTCTGCCCGACTCAACATCACGGTATTCAATTACCATGCTCAGAGTATCGAGCATATCGTTATTGATGGTATTTATCTTTTTCTGTTTTTCCTGAAGCGCTCTGTTCTGCTGGAGTATCTCTTTGCTTTGATCTTTTACAAGCTGTTCAAGCTCCTTTTTGTTGTGGAAAAACTCAATAAGGTTAAGCGCTCTTCTTTTGATTATCATCGGATTCACCGGCGAATTTACAACATCGCTGAACGGCAGATGAAGCTTCTGCTGCTTCAGGCTGCTGTCATCTCCGGAAAGAATGATAATGACAGGAAAGGCTTCAAGCGCTCCCAGAACCGCCAGCGACTGCGCAGCATCTTTTGAAATGCGTTCAGCAAGCTGCTTGTCTATAAGAGCCAGAACTATCTCATTATAATGCTCCGAAATAAGTTTCACCGTTTGTTCACTGTTATCTGCGGTGAGCAGTTCATACTGAGATGCGAACACCTCATAGAGTATCGGCTTATTTATTTCTGAACTGTCAGCTATCAGTATCTTTTGCATACTTACCACCTCTGGGTTTCTGTTTTACCCGGATCACAGATCCGTTTTTTAAAGAAACTGTAATTTTTGTATAAGTTCCCAAATATATTATACACGAATCCTTTCAATTTGTACAGTCTTTTTTCACTTTTTTTGATTCTGAGATTTCGCCGTCTGCATACGGCAAGTCAGTGGGATTTTTAGAAAAAAGTCCCCCCGTTCTCGCCTGTCGGCTCGTTCGGCGCTTATCAGCCTGCGGCTGAGAGGTCTTCACCTGAACCCGCCCCCCGAAAACCGTGTTTTATATCTAAGATAAAAATATCAACAACCTGGCGTGGATCTCTGACACAGTAACTGACAGCTCAAAATTTATTTCCTTGGTTTCTTAGCTTTGTGGCTTGATCTCCTGGAAGTAGTGCGCTACTATCAGCTCGGTTATCATGTCGTAGCTTTTTATGCCCTGGGGCTGGGCGTTTTGTTTGAGATAGCTGTCATTTACGGCTGCGGCAGTCTGGGCGACCGGCGTTTCAAACTGTTTCCAGTATTGGGAATCATATGCGTAATCACGGTAGACACCATCGCTCAGGTGTTCCTGAAATTCCGCATAAAGCTCCTTATCCGCTGCTCGAAGATGTCTTGAAACATAGCGCACCGCTTCGGAATAGCCCGAATATCTGAACTCGTCATCTTCGGAATAGATACACGCAAGGTAAGCCAGAAAATTTGCGTCCTGCTCATGCATAAATCCGCGCACATGGGACAGCTCGTGACACATTGTAAACGGCACCGTATATGAGGGTACGTCAATATTTACATTTGCCTCAAAGGTGAACGGAAAATAGACGCCTGTTATATTCAGGTATGACATTCCCCTTGAAAGCATAACACCTTTCGGTACGCTGTAGCCATCCGGAATATAATCGTATACGGAGTGAAGAAGATTCATAGCGTTTTTTGCCTTTGTACGGGCTGCGGAAAGATCTATCTGCGCTGTGCCGTTTTCGTCCTCGGCAAGCTTTGAGCGGTATTCGGTAGCTTTATCGGCAAGGTATACGCAGACCTCGTACAGTTCCTCTGCCGACGGCTCTCTGAACTGCAAGCCGCTCTGAGTGCTTACATCCGATGCAAAATAGTTTATTCCGCAGTTAGTCATAAACAGAAAAAATACAAGCGACGCCGCTGCAGCCGGTCTTATTATGCCAAGCAGCAGCTTTTTCAGTCTGTTCCCCTTTGATCTTACCACCGATACGATAACTGCTGTAAGATACGCAAGCGCTGCAAACGGCAGCAGAATGAGAATGATCTCTCCTACCGAAAACGGAACGATACCGGAAATATTTGTCCATAAAATGGATATGAAGCGATAGAAACTCCTGTTGTAGCCGTCCGCAAAGCCGCTGACGTTCTCTGCAAGAGCTCTGAGCAGAAACGAAAGCGGAGTAAGCAGCAGCAGCCAGAACCAGACAGAACGGATCATTTTTTTAAGAAATACAGATATCCTTTCAGTCTTGACATCCGGCGCATTTTCTTTTATTTCCGGCGCTTTAACAGACGTGGTCGGGGCGGTCTCTTCTTTGAGTTTCATATTCATCATTCCTGTTTTAATAGTTGTTTTACAAGTTCATTTTACCATATCGGGAAACGTTCTTCAATGGATAAAAAAGGTGTGCGGATTTCCTTGAAAAATCAATTGCAAAATTTGATCTGTCATAATATTATGTATTAAAGAACACTTAAGAGCGGAGTGATCGGATGAATATTCAGCAGCTTGATAAAAAAAGAATACTGATCTCCCTGTGCAGCCAGGATATGGAACAGTGCGGCATTACATTTGAAAGTCTTAGCCTGTCGGACCCTCACTCGGAAAATATTCTGCGCCGTCTGCTAATAAAAGCAGCACTCAGCACCGGCGTCAGCTTAAAGGATAAGCACATTACGATAGAGGCTCTGAAGCATGACCTCGGATGTATGCTGCTGCTGACTCTTTCGGATAAAAAGCGTCATGGGCGTATTTTTAAAGTGAACCGCGCAAGGGACGTGCTGACCTTTTCTTTCGGAAACGTGGAAAGCTTTTTGAGGTGCGCTGTGGCATTGAACAGACTGAACGAAAAAATGACAGCCAGTTCCGCATTTTGCTGCGGAGGAAAGTATTATCTTGTCATTTCATCGCCTTTAGCGATAAAAAGCCGTGTGGTCAACACAGCTATGGAGTTTGCTCTGCGCAAGATAGGAGGCAAAGCCTTTGCAGCTCATCTTAACGAACACGGCAGCGCTCTGTCTGTGGGGCACGCCGTAGAAACTATCGGAAGCAAATATCAGTATTGATAAAAATGCTCAGGTCGTGCAGTGACCTGAGCATTTGAATGATCATTTATTGTAAAAAGCAATTTTTGTAAGAATTTCGGGCGTGACTGTAAACGGAGCCGTCGCAAGCTTCGGAGCATTATTCAGCAGCTCATTAACAGCGGATTGAAGAATACCGTCATCGACCTCAGCAGTACCGTAAAGACGGTCATACCAATCTGCAAAGGCTTTTACATCCGGAAAACCGAGCCTATCAAGTATATGACTGCGGTATTCATCCGGACTTGCTTCAAGATAACCTGCGGTAAAATATCCCACAGCCCTGCCATGCGGAACATGGAGCTTG
>CADBPE010000263.1 GCA_902796475.1 uncultured Ruminococcus sp. | reverse complement strand
AGAGGACAAGAAGGAGTCCGACAAGAAGGACGAAAAGAAGTCCGATGAGGAGAAGTCAGAGGACAAGAAAGAGTCCGACAAGAAGGACGAGAAGACCTCTGATAAGAAAGACGACGAAAAGTCTGATAAAGAATAAACGGACGTTTCTTCCGACTGAACCGGAAAAACATCCGCTCCCTCAAAGGGAAGTACGCCAATGGAGCAGACCTGCTGATGAAGGCTGCTGCCGCCTGTAAAGAGGATGATGCTATGGATAACTTTCTGAAATGGTTTTTTGCCTTTATTACCGAGATGCTTCAGGGATTTGCCCTGATCTTCACGGGAATATGGAACGGCATAGTTCAGATCTTCAATATTGGCAGATATATCGAAATATTCAAGGAGTATTCCACCGGTTTCGGCGCGCTGGAATGGATATTGGCTGTTCTGGCGATACTGATCGTCATAGCCGTGTTCGGACTGATCGTTTTCATTATTGTACTGCTGATACGAAAGTACATACGTTTCCGGCACTCGATCGTAAGCAATGAGGATCTGCTGGAGGAAATAGCCGTACTGCAGCAGCGAGTGATAAAAATGGTCAAGGAAAAGGACGAGATCATGGCTATCAAGGTCGCTCAGATGGGTCTGCCTACCGGTACCACAAATCTGCTTACCGGAGGTCATCAGCTTGCGGCTGACGGCACTCCCGTTGCTGTCGGCGAGGGTGAGGAAGGCGCAGCTCCGACGCTTGACGCAGGTATTATCCAGACCAGCGAGCGGCGTTTCTCAAAGCTTATGGAAGTTGACAGTTTCTACACCAGCTTTATTCCCCCTGAGTATGACGAAAAGATCACTCTTGAAGAGATCGTTGAGCGTTACCGCAATTTTGCTTGCTCACGCATGAACCTGTATTATGACAAAAAGACCATACGGCTTTTCATTGCCGGCATGGCTTCCACCAAGCTGATAATCCTTCAGGGTATTTCCGGTACAGGTAAAACCTCTCTGCCCTACTCCTTCGGTAAATTTTTACAGAACGATACTACCATCGCTTCGGTACAGCCTTCGTGGCGTGACCGTACCGAGCTGTTCGGTTACTTCAACGAATTTACCAAGAACTTTAACGAAACAGAAGTGCTCAAACGTATTTACTCATCCGGCTATAATGATGACGTTAACCTTATCCTTCTCGATGAGATGAACATCGCGCGTATTGAGTATTACTTTGCCGAAATGCTCTCCATTCTTGAAATGCCTAACGCCGAAGAGTGGGAACTTGACATAGTGCCGAACGCCTGGAGCACCGACCCTGTTAAGCTGGATCACGGCAAAATACGCATCCCGCAGAATATATGGTATGTGGGAACGGCTAACAACGACGACTCGACATTTGTTATCTCCGACAAGGTTTACGACCGTGCTCAGCCGATCAATCTTGATGAAAAGGGTATCGCTTTCGATGCGCCCGACACTCCCCCGCTCCGACTGAGTTATTCGCACCTCAATACAATGTTTGAAGAAGCGTTCAAGTTGTACCCCATCTCGCAGGACAACCTCAAAAAGATACATCAGCTTGACCTTTGGGTAATCGAAAAGCTGCGTGTAGCATTCGGTAACCGTATCTTAAAGCAGATGAGCCTGTTCGTGCCTGTTTATGTAGCGTGCGGCGGCGACGAGCTGGACGGCATAGACTATGTTCTTGCCACAAAGATATTCCGTAAGTTTGAGTCTCTGAACCTTGCCATGCTGCGTGAAGAACTGAAAGAGCTTTGCGTTTATCTGCAAAAGCTGTTCGGCAAGAATAAGATGGGCGAATCCATTGCCTATCTTGAACGTCTGCAGAAGCTGTTCTGACACAGCTGTATATATCCGAGGATCTTTATTACTGCTTTTCATCATTGTCCTGCTCCACCGGGGCAGGACAAGTTTATAGTACAGCGCACTGCGCTGCCGGCTTATTTTTGCCAATAAGGAGGTGAGAATGGAATGCAGGATGAAGAAATGCAGCAGTTCAGAGATGATTATCAGGAGATCATGGAGCTTTATGATGATAATAAGCAGTATTTGTCACTGCTGAACATTCTCCGCTCGACTGAGGGCACCTTCTCTATGAACCGCAGAATAATGCAGAGGCTTATAGATTCCTCCTGGGTAGACGCTATCGAAAGAGGCATTATCCATCTTGACAATGTTATGCGAAATCCAAGAAGAACTCTTGAGGACGTTGAAGAGGTCGTACCTATTGCGCTTTCACGAAGAACTACCGTGGAATCCGTTAAGCATCTGGCTCAGCATACCGACCTTATACAAAGCGTTGACAAAAAAACAGGAAAGATAACTCCTTCCAAAATTCTCAATGTACACAGAGAAGAAACTCTGATGACTTATGAGAACAAATTTATAAATACTCTTATCGACAGACTGTATTCCTTCCTTATCACCCGCTACGAAAAACTGGTGAGCGTATCTAAGGATGAGGAGATATTCACTCTTGGCTTTACTACCGAGGTCGATGATCGGCGAGGCGGTAAGCTGAAGATCAGGGTCGAGCTTGAAGATGAGCATAGTCTTGAAAAACGTGACCGCAGCGGCTACACCGTATGGCAGCGTGTCGAGAAACTCAAAAAGACCATCGAGGGCTACAAGGGCTCCGAATTCTGCAAGACACTGGGAAACTCGTTCATACGTCCGCCGGTAATGCGTACCAACGCGATCATGAAAAATGTCGATCTCAGAGCCTGCCTTACTCTATGGCAGTACATCGAAAGCTATGACAAGGTCGGCTATGAGATAAACATTGAAAATTCGGCGATAGCGCCAAAGGAAGATTTTGTAAAGGACTTTTACGAGCTTATCGGTCTGCACATGCTGCTGTTCAGAGCTTCTGTTTCTCCGGAACAGGAGCTTATGGAAATACACAGCGGCGAGATCGTTGAGCCGAAGATCATTAAAAAATTCGATAATGTTATCGAGGGCAGATTTGACGTCCATGCAGAAGGCGTAGCGGGTTATATCTCGCAGACCGGTGAACTGAGACTGGAACCGCCTGTTCAGGACAATCTTGCAGAGATAGCCGAACAGATAGATCAGGTAATAAAAATAGAATATGCCTATCAGGAAGAGCTGCGCGCAAAAGAGCTGGCTGAGCAGCATGCTGCGGAAGCGCGTGAACGTCAGCGGCTTGAAGAAGAACGCATAGAAAGAGAACGTCAGGCGGAGCTTGCAAGACTGGAGGCCGAGCGCAAGGAACAGGAACGCAGAGTTCAGGAAATGCTCGAGCAGAAACGCAGAGAGCAGGAGGAAGCCGAGCGCGAACGGGAACGTCTGGAGCAGGAACGTCTGGCTCTGCTGGAGGAAAAACGAAAGCAGGAGGAAGCCGAAAAAGCGCGTCTTGCCGAAGAAGAACGGCAGCGTGAGCTTGAAAGACTTGCAGAACTGGAACGTCAGAGGATCGCCGAAGAAAAGAAGATGGTCCGCTCCGAGCTTGGCGATGCGGAAGGCATAAAGCCGAAGGAGGAAGAACCGCCAAAGAAGCCCGCCGAAGAGCTGGCGGAACCGGAGGATCCGGCTGCAGTGGCTGCGCGTATCAAACGGGAGCAGCAGCAGCGTGAAAAAGAACGCGCCGAGACCGAACGCGCTCAGCGCCTGAAAGCCGAACGCAAATACTTTGAAAGCAAGCCGTTTGAACAGATACGCCGCGAATATTCAAAAAATCTTTTCTGGATGCTTGTGCGGCTGATACGGCACATTTTAGCAATGGTATTCGGCATTATCCCCGAAGATACCGACCGGCCGGATTACAGGGAGCGCCGGCGTATTCTTCAGGAGCAGCGCGATGCAAAACAGCGCGAAAAGGACGAGCGTACCAAAATGGAGGTCTTCTACAAGAAATACGCTCAGACCTTCAAATACCGCACTATGCGTAAGATCCAGGATCGCAAGTTCCAGAAAAAGCGCAAAAAAGAACGTCTCAGCAAGCCGCTGCCGGTATACAAGCCCAAATATTCGCCCGAACAGCAGGCTGAGATCAATAAGGAGATGCGGGCTCTCTACAGAAAATACCATGTCAGCAAAATTGAGCGCATGAGACGCTGGTTCTCCGCTCAGCGCAGAAAATACAAGGCATGGAAGGAGCAGCTTGACTCTTCTGACAAGAAGCTTTACAAGAGAATAATTAATATCGTTATCGCCCTTCTGCTTGCAGCTGCGGTTGGCTTCTCGCTTTAC
The DNA here is from genome assembly GCA_902796475.1 of uncultured Ruminococcus sp. Classification (GTDB taxonomy): domain Bacteria; phylum Bacillota; class Clostridia; order Oscillospirales; family Acutalibacteraceae; genus UBA1213. Next base: position 4,104 of record CADBPE010000263.1, on the reverse strand, counting down.
ACGACTATATGCACAGTTATGGGCAGGCCTGTCACCTTGTTCGGATATACCGTATTGAAGGTTGAAACAGGCAGCATGGATCCGACTCTTAAAGTCGGTGACTACATTGTTGTTCAGAGCTGCGATCCAAAAACTCTTGAAGAAGGAAAGATAATCTCCTACTATTCAAAGCAGCCTGACATTGAGGGCATGCTGATAACGCACCGCATAAAAGAGGTACGAAGCGACGGCACATTCATTACTATGGGTGATGCAAACACCGCTGCCGACAGCGTTCCGGTCGCACCCGATACTATTCTTGGAGTATACATCCGCAGATCAGGATTTTATCAGTGGCTCGGTTCATTCACCGATGCGCACAAGATATTCTGGATGTTGGGAACGATCATTCTCACGGTCATCTCCATTTACGAGCTTTACACGCTTATTTGCGTAGGCAGGCAGGTTCGCGAGGAAAATGCCGAAGAAGCCGAAGCAAAGGCTAAGGGGGATTACGAGCGCCGCATGCGTGAGGCTATCGAAGCTGAGAAGAAGCGGCTTGCCGAAGAGAATTATCAACCGCCTGAAGATGACGAGGAGGATTCATCGTGACACAGGAAAACTTAATGAAAAGACGAATGATCCGGGCGATCGTTCTGTTCCTGATAACGCTGACAGCGCTGCTGGTCTTCATCGGTCTGTACATTGACGAATGCAACCGGGTACAGGAGACCTACCGCACACAGTTCAATTCCTATCTGGTAAAAGCATCCTCGGCTATCGATTCTTATATGGATGCGGAGGGCGATCTTCCCCTTCGCTACCGCCGCATCCTGTCCGAGGTAAGCAGCGCAGATTCGTTCGCCTTTGTTATGACAGGACTGACCGAGGATCAGAAACGCGCCGTCAACGGACTTCATGCCTGTTTGCTGAAATATCCCGAGCAGATGCAGGAGGAGAAAAGGCTGCTGGCAATGCGCACAGCGCTGACCGACATGAGTCAGAACCTGGACAAGGGCTTTGACGAAGCGGCGGACCTTGTTGCCGCAATTGACAAGAAAGGATTTTAAGTGATTTGCTATGGGTAACTATCTTGAAAAGCGCAAGCTGAAAAAAGAGATCAAGATCTGTCGGCAGACGATCGAGGAGATCGAGCGCAAGCGTTCACGTTCGCAGTCAGCGCTGGTACAAGCGGTGCTGCTGCAGGAAACTCCTGACGAGCGTGACGTTGAATGGTTCAATAAGTACACAGGTGAGATCACCGCCTGCCGCAATCACATGATCGATCTGCAAAAAAAGCTGGATTCGCTTAAATAACAGGATAAAAAAAGAGCCTTTGCTTATGCATTGGCTCTTTTTTGATGCGTTGGGGCTTAATTATGCTTCCGCCATTGGCTCTGGTCAGAGTCATGTCGTCAGATCAGTTTTTCTTTCGCTTGTTTTCGTACATTTTCTCGTCCGCCTCCGAGAACATCTTCGTTAGTTCGCTATGCTCGGTTATCGCCCTGCGGACATATCCGTATGAGAACCCTACGGTGGTGTCCTCACCCGCTATATTTATCGACGGTCCTTCGTTTACTACCGTATCAAGCTTTTTTATGAACTCCTCTTCCTCCGCGTCCGGCAGTATGACAAGGAATTCGTCTCCGCCGAATCTGTAGCAATGCTCCGCTCCAAAAGCTCTTTTCAGCAGCCAGACAGTCTCTTTGAGTACCCTGTCACCCTCCTCGTGACCGCAGGTGTCGTTTATTGTCTTGAATTTGTCAAGGTCAAGCATCATCACCGTAACCGTGGAATGACAATATCCGTCGTGATCCTTCGCCAGCGCCATGCGGTTGCGTATGCCGGTAAGAGCGTCGGTAAGCGATATCTTCTGAAGCTGCCTGTTTTCCTCCTGCAGCTCATTTGTCAGCTTTGCTATCTGACGGAACGCATCAAGCTCGGCGCTTTTAAGCGCGCATACCAGCAGCATGTCTGCGCCTATGCCTATTACGGATACAATCACCTTCTGAAGGTTTTCCGAAGTAAAGCTTATCATGCTGTGATCGGACGAGAAAAAGAACAGCGTATAAAACAGCATTATCGCCGCCGCAATAAGTCCGCCGCCATAACCGAACATTGCCGAGCATAAGACCAGTCCCGCTATCAGTATCATGTTCGGGTTGGGTATATTCAGCAGGAACACCAGCAATATAAGCAGCGCCATTATCAATGTTGATATTATAAGCTTTTTCGGCAGGCTGACCTGCATCTGCATAAGCGTATTTTTTTGATCGGATAGTTCAGGCTCGTATTTAGACATGGCAGCTCTCCCCTTTTTAGCCATATTTATTCCATATTCCGCTTAAACGCACAGTGAAGGAAGCACAGGCAGCGACCTATACTTCCCTCACTTCAGAAAACAATATTCACTATCTATCCTTCCTCAGACGAACGCCTACGATAAGCTTTTCGCCGTCAGGCTCTTTTACCGAGACAACTTTAAGCTGTATCTGTCTGGGAACACCCTGCAGGAGAAGACGATACCTCAGCTTGAAAACCCCGTTCTCATGTATCGACTTCATAATATTCTCTTTATTAAAATTACGTTCAAAAACAGGCAGATCCTCTTTGTAAATAAACCTTTTTGCATTCTCCAGAGTGACATTAAAAAAATCAGAGCCGGAAGCCTCAATGCCAAGCCTCTTATAGTCATCGTTGGCATTGTATTCGTAATAATTATCTGTTTCGAGATCGACCGTATACAAAGTAAGATAAGCTCCGGAAAGCGCCGATATCCTCGAATAGGCAGTCTTTTCCCTGCGGACCATATCCGTATATTCCTGCTGCTTCATCTGGGAATCGACTACGCTTATGCCTACGATAAGGTGCTTGACGTCAGGCATCATGCGTGTTACCTTCATGCTTACATACATAGGCTCGCCGGTGTCGATAAGTCTGTATGTGGTAGTAAAGGCTCCGTGTTCCTCCAGCTCGTGAAGTACCCTTTCTTTTGTAAAGGCGGTAAGGAACTGCTCCCTGTCCTCTTCATAGATGCGTGTCATAGCGTCCTTTCTCAAAAGATCAAAGAAATGCTCTCCATGACGCTCCATAGCAAGCTCATCGCCGCCGACAGGCGAATTGTATTCAATAAAACGGTCATCGTCAATGTCTACATAATAGATGTTATAATAATCCGCAGCAAGTGCACGGGCAATATTCGCGTAGGATGCGCCCTCGTCAGGCTCGGTAATTGAAAGTATGGCGACAACTATGGCTATCTTACCGGTAGTTTCGTCCTGAATAATGCGCCTTGCAAGGGCATGAAAAACAGACCCGTCCGATATCATCTCGTTGAAGATCATAAGAGTGGATGTAAGCGAGGTCTGTCTTATGTTGTTTACAAAGGTCAGAGCCTCCGGCGGAGGATCATCAAAGCTAAGGCTGAAATAATTAAGATCAATATGAAAATAGCGCTTCATTACGCTGCGGTAACTTGGATTGCTCTGCACAAAGCGGAATGAATCGTTCTGCACCTCGATAATCGCCATCGGAATGGTGTTGAAGAATTTCCGGAGCGTGTTTTCATCATTTGCAAGAACAGAAAGATCATAAAGATTGACACGCCCCATTGTGTCGTAGTAAGGCGCTTCTTTTGGGTTCTCATAACCGATCTGAACTCCCGTCTGGAACCTTTCGAGGATCTTTTCAAGCGGTATCGGTCTTTCAAAATAATAGCCCTGCAGCTTTGAGCAGCCTATCTCCTGCAGGAAACGCACCTGCTCCTCTGTTTCTACGCCCTCGCATACCGTATCAAGGCCAAGAGATATCGCCATTCGCATAAGCTCGGTAAGGATGATCTTGCGGCTGTCGTTCTCGTTGAATTTACGCATAAAGATCATATCGAACTTGAGCAGGTCAAAATGTATGCTTGAAAGCACGTCCAAAGACGAATAGCCGCTGCCAAAGTCGTCCATCCATACCGGGAATCCAAGCTTCTGAAAGCGCGCTATCTGCTCCTTCATAAACTCGATATTACTTCCGACAGCGCTCTCCGTAAGCTCAATGGTGATCTTGTCGTGGGAAATGCCCGCAGCATCCACACGCTTGCGGACCTCCTCCACTATGTCGCAGGAGTCGAAGTCT
>CADBPE010000262.1 GCA_902796475.1 uncultured Ruminococcus sp. | reverse complement strand
GGCGTCCCCTACTAACGGTTCGATAATAGCAACCCGCCTGCGCACCCAATTTCGCGTTCGCAGATAAACAAGCGGAAATGTAATTGCCCGCGGCTGGAATATAGTAAGAGCCGCGATGTGTTTCTTTTGGTGCGGGTCAACCATCAACGCGAACAAAGAATACATTTTTTGATTATAAAACTCTGTTTATCTTGATTTCCGCTATTCCATCAATTTGAGTTTCACGGATTCAGGTATATAATAATATCAAAACGGCTTGCTGAGAGGCTGGGGCAGCACCCCGATTAAAAAGGTGATCGACATGAATAAGAATTTGCTGGCAAAGATCGGCGAACAAAAGCACAGGTTTTCAAAAGGACAGCGCCTTATTGCAGGCTTCATTTCGGAGCATTACGATAAGGCTGCGTTTATGACGGCTTCAAAGCTTGGCAGTACGGTGGGAGTTAGTGAATCTACCGTTGTGCGCTTTGCTACCGAGCTTGGATATGAGGGCTATCCCCAGATGCAGAAGGCCATGCAGGAAATGATAAGGGACAAATTGACCTCTGTTCAGCGAATCGAGGTCACTCAGAGCCGCCTGAGCGACGGAAATGTGCTTGAAGGCGTCCTTAATAAAGACATAGAAAAGATACGCAAGACGCTTGAGGAGACATCGAAGAAGGATTTTGAAAATGCGGTAGACGCTATTTCCCACGCTAAAACGATATATATTTTTGCGGTGAGAAGCTCTGCGGCGCTGGCGTCTTTTCTTGGCTACTATTATTCGCTTATCTTCGAGAATGTAAAGGTTATAAGCAACTACGGCGAAACTGAAATATATGAGAAGCTTTTCCGCATTTCTGCTGATGATGTAATAATCGGCATCAGCTTTCCGAGATATTCCAATGCGGCTATTCAGGCAATGACCTTCGCAAAGAGAAGAGGTACCCGTGTGATAGCCATTACCGACAGTATGTCAAGCCCGCTGGCGGCTGTGTCCGACCATATACTCATAGCCAAAAGCGATATGGCTGCGGTGGTTGATTCCCTTGTTGCGCCGCTGAGCATGATAAACGCTCTTATCGTGGCAACGGTGCTCAAAATGGAAAAGGAAGTCAAGGCTACATTCGGCACTCTTGAAAATATATGGCAGGAGTACGATGTGTACCAGAACAACAGAAAGGATGAAACCGATTGAACGGCAGAAATACAGCGGTCATCGGAGCAGGAGCCGCCGGAATGACGGCAGCGATTTTTGCGGCAAAAAGCGGGAGCAGGGTCACTGTTTTTGAAAAGAACAGCAAGATCGGCAGAAAGCTGTGCATTACCGGCAAGGGGCGCTGCAACCTCACCAACAACTGCGATGCAAAAACCGTTATCGCCAATACCCCTACAAACGGCAGGTTCCTTTACAGTGCGCTTGACCGTTTTTCTCCTGCAGACACGATGAGCTTTTTCGAGGAAAACGGACTGCCGCTTAAAACCGAGAGAGGCAACAGGGTGTTTCCTGTTTCCGACAGAGCTTACGATGTTGCGGATACCCTGCTCAGAGTGTCGCGCAGGGAGGGCGTGTCTATCGTTTTTGAGCCAGTCAAGGATATTCTTGTCAGGGACGGACGTGTTTCCGGTCTGGTCACGGCTTCGCAAAGCCTTTCCTTTGATAAAATAATAATAGCCTGCGGAGGGCGTTCATATCCGCTTACAGGCTCGACAGGCGACGGCTACACCTTTGCAGGAAGACTCGGACATACTATAATGCCGCTCAAGCCGTCTCTTGTGCCGCTTGAAACCGTTGAGATGATAGACAACGAAGCGGACCGGCTGCTGATAAAGAATGCGGCCCTGACCGTGTGCGACGGCAAAAACGGCGGCAAACGTATATACACGGATTTCGGTGAGCTTCAGTTCATGCGCTACGGTGTGTCGGGCGCCATAGTTCTGAGCGCCAGTTCTCACATAAGAGAGATGGAGGAGGGGCGCTGGCACTTGTCGATAGACCTTAAACCCGCCCTGAGCGCCGAAAAGCTTGACGCCCGTATGCTGCGCGAGATAAGCGCAAGGCGTACCGAAACTCTTCCGCAGCTGATGCGCTCCCTTTTGCCTGCCGGAATGGTGAAAATGTTCATACGGATGTCCGGCGTACCCTCATCGCGCATTTGCAGCGAAATAACCAGAGCAGAACGCCGCAGGATAGTTGCCCTGCTAAAGGATCTTCCCCTGACCGTTAAAGGCTTTCGTCCGATAGAGGAGGCCATCGTGACCTCCGGCGGAGTTTCGGTAAAGGAGATCGACCCTAAGACAATGGAGTCAAAGATAGTAAAGGGCTTGTATTTTGCCGGTGAGGTGATCGACGTGGACGCCTACACGGGCGGGTTCAATCTGCAGTGCGCGTTTTCGACAGGAGTTCTTGCGGGCGAAAATTAAGGAGGTTATTATGGGATTTCAGGATGATTGGGTAATGCGGCAGATCGACATTGTGGCAAGGTTCGTATCGAGTCTGGTGTTTAAAAAGGACATTGTACAGTATGAGCCGGGAGCTTCGGATATGCTTTCTCATGCTGACGATGTGTATTATACCATAATGCGGCTTTTGAAAGAGGGAAATATATGCGGTGCGGAGGATGCTCTTTTTGACAATATCGAATTTTCTGACAGATATGTAGAACTTGCCACGGATTTTTACCAGCGGCTCAATGCTATGACCGATCAGGAACTTGAAGCTGCTGATTTTTCCCGTGACGAGGTATATGACGGATTTATAGATATCCTTAATCAGCTTGGCGTACCTGTCGAGCAGTTCACGGAATAATTTTTGGATTCCGGTAATATTTTCTGACCGTCTGCATACTATGATAAAGGAAAGAAATTCCGCAGCAGGTTTCAAAGAGCAAGCGCCGAAAGTATTTTTGATCCTCAAGACCCGCATGAAAAGCCGGTTTTTGATATGAAAGAAAAAAATCCAAAAAAAATTAAAAAAACGCTTGACAAATCCTAAACGGTGTGGTATTATAATGAAGTCGCTGAGAGATACGGCAGAAACAAAGAAACAAAGCCGGTCTTGAAACGCCATGTGGGAGCATAGCTCAGCTGGGAGAGCATCTGCCTTACAAGCAGAGGGTCACAGGTTCGAGCCCTGTTGTTCCCACCATACGGTCCG
>CADBPE010000261.1 GCA_902796475.1 uncultured Ruminococcus sp. | reverse complement strand
GTGAATCAAAAAAACAGTCCGGTGGACTGTTTTTTGAGAGGGGACGCCCTGCGCAAGAGGGCGTCCCCTACTAACAGTCAGTTTAAACGCCCCGCCGCCGAGAGGCGGCAGGCGCAGAGCCTTTGACCTGTATCTATCACAATTTTAAAACCTTGGAACTGCATTTTTATTCATTCCGCACGACAGAAAAACCGGAAACATTAAATATTCAACAAAAAAATATCATTAAATACGGCGTTTTTTGACGATCCGCTATTATGCGCCATAGATAAAAAATAAGCGCAAAAATTGGTAGTATTTCCTTTATTGCGCCGTTATTCCAACAAGCTTAGTGCATATTCGACAAATTATTGCAAATTACGCAAAAACGATAGATACTCTTATGCACTCATTTGAGAGATTATGCAAATATCACAATTATTTGTTTAACAAAGATTACTTTACTCACTATAAGGTTTTTAGTCAATGTTCTAATTTTTAAGTATTTTTAGTTTTGAGTCTTGCCAAATTTTCCATTTTATGGTAGTATAACAGCACCACAAAATTGTAATGGGGGAATACTTATGAAAAACAAAATTAAAGTTCTCATTGCAGAGGAGTCTGCCGAATTAAGTAACGGACAGAACGACCTCTTTGCAGAAAAAGGTTTCGATGCCCGCTTCTGCGAAAAAAACGGAAGTAAAGTGATCGACATGATCCGCAGCTTCAGCCCTGACGTGGTACTCATGGATATGTTCATGAGCGGGGTCGATGGTGTTGGTGTTATGCAGACCATAAAAGCTAACAGTAATGTGAAAAAGCCGATCTTCGTGATAACCTCAAGCTTTGACAGCTCCATGCTGGAAAAAGAGGCTCTTCGCGCAGGCGCCGCCTACTATGTGATAAAGCCCTACCGCACAGCCGATCTGCTTGACCGCATCAGCGAGCTGATGACCTGCTATCTTGACGAAGCCAGACCTTCTGTCGGCAGGATATACAGCATTGACAGCGATCTTGAGGTGACAGTCACGTCTATACTGCACCAGATCGGTGTGCCTGCGCACATCAAGGGCTATCACTATCTGAGAAGCTCCATCATAATGTCGGTGAAGCAGCCTGAGATAATCAACGCCGTTACCAAGGAACTTTATCCCTCGATAGCAAAAATGTACGATACCACTCCTTCAAGAGTAGAACGGGCCATACGTCATGCCATTGAGGTAGCATGGGACAGAGGCGATGTTGACGTATTGAACTCCTACTTCGGCTACACGATACACAACAGCCGAGGCAAGCCCACCAACAGCGAATTTATCGCCATGATATCCGACAGACTGCGCCTTTCAAACAAACTGTCCGCCTGACGCAAAATAATATTTCAGCTTTTCACATCCTCCCGGAACAGATCAGCTCCGGGAGGTCATCTTTAAAACTTTAAATATTTTAAGGTAATATTTACATTTGTTTAATAGGATAATCATATTTATGCCTGATTAATGCTCTATAATCATTACCAGAACAAGACGCAAACAAAATTTATCGGGAGTGGTTGGCATGAGAAGGTATAAAAGAGTTATATTAAGATGTATCATTACCGCAGTGCTGTGCGCCGCCGTTACAGGCAGCATGGTACTTTCAGGATGCTCCGAAAAGAAAAGCGAAAATATCGAACTGAACGCCTCGTCTTTAAGCGCAGATTCCAGTATCGGCTCCGTGTCACCGGTGACCACAAACGTCAGTGTGAATGTGGACGAAGAGGATATCAATGCCGATTATGACAAAACCGCCTCGACCGTCATTACCCTCGGCGGCGCAGGCGCAGAAATATCCGGCGAGGGCGCTGCCGTAAACGACGGCAATGTGACGATCTCGAAGGCGGGAACATACGTTATAAGCGGCAGTCTCAGCGACGGCAGCATTATTGTTGAAGCCGGCAAAAACGACATTGTAAAGCTCGTTCTTGAAAATGCCGAAATAAAAAGCAGCAAAGCGCCTGCCGTATATTCCTCAAAAAGCAAAAAGACCATCATCATACTTCCGGAAGGCACCGAAAGCACATTAAGCGACGGCACTTCTTATATTGATGAAAATGACGACAGTGCGCCCGATGCGGCTCTGTTCTGCAAGGACGATCTTACCATATCCGGCAGCGGCACACTGAATGTAAACGGCAGCGCAAAAAACGGCATAACCTGCAAGGATATTCTGAGAATAACCGGCGGCGTTATCAATGTAACGGCTGCAAATCACGGCATTACCGGACGTGACGACCTCTCTGTAAGCGGCGGCGTTATCTCGGTAGACGCAAAAGGCGGCGACGGTCTGCGTTCCACATACTCCGACACGGATAAGAGCGATCTCGGTCATATCATCATTGAAAATGCGGATATCACCGTAAACGCTGCAAACGACGGAATTCAGGCGGAGAAATCCCTTACTGTCAAAAGCGGCATCATAAACATCACTACCGCAGGCGGTTCGGAGAAGGCTCCTTCAAGCAATTCAAGAGAAGGCTTCGGCGGACAGTTCGGACGCGATCAGTTCCGTCCGTCTCAGAGCAGCCAGACCGAAAGCAAGACCGGATCAACTTCCGGTTCAGCCCGCACAGAAACAGTCACGGCTCAGACGTCCTCAACCGAGGAAAGCCGCAAGGGACTCAAGGCAGGCACAGACATTATCATAAACGGCGGCACCATCACAGCGGACTGCTATGATGATGCTATCCACTCCAACAACAGTATTGCGATCACCGACGGAGTTATCACGCTCAGCTCCGGAGATGACGGCATACACGCTGATTCCGATATTGCCATTACAGGCGGAGATCTGACCATAAAGAGATCCTACGAAGGACTTGAAGCTATGAGGATCGGCATTTCCGGCGGCAGCATAGACGTTACAGCCAGCGATGACGGCGTTAATGCTGCCGGCGGCAACGACAGCAGCGGCTTCGGCAATTTCGACAACCGTATGGATTTCGGCGGCAAGCGTTTCAGACCGGATAATTTCCAGCCCGGTCAGGACGGACAAACTCCTCCGAGCACGCCCGAAAACTTCCAGCCCGGTCAGGACGGTCAGACTCCTCCGAGCACGCCCGAAAACTTCCAGCCCGGTCAGGACGGTCAGACTACACATGCAGCGCCTGCGGAACAGTCCGGCAGCAGTGACACAAACAGC
>CADBPE010000260.1 GCA_902796475.1 uncultured Ruminococcus sp. | reverse complement strand
GCTGAATATATTATACCATAAGTTACGAAATTTGGCTATACCACTGTTTTTTGACGACCGTGTGCATTTTGACGAATGCGATTTTTCCGATGCCATTTTTGAGGGCTTTGGAGCGTTTACTGCACATCATTTCTTTTTTTGATTGACTGTCTCCTGTCGGTTATGAGTACAAGCTCTCATATCGCTTTGAAGATGGGACAAAAAATGATTTTACATCTTTTGATACATCTTCGACCATAGGATTGGATATTCCAAAGCTGCTGTCAACAGCCAAAAAAGACAGTGATTTCACCGGAACTGTCACCTTTATTGTTTCGGTGCGTGACAAAAATACAAGTGTGGTCAGAGAAAAAGAATTTAATGTTGAGATTACCGTTGCATCAGCGTCAGAGATAACAAGGCAGGATCTGATGAATCTGCTAAGTGAAGTAAACAGATGGGAAGCGGGTTTTTCTCTTAAACAACGAGAAGCAATACAAGCCTTGCACGACCCATATATAAAGGCAAAAGAAAACGCACAAGAAGCTGCTGCTTCTGATATTATACAGGATTACGGTACCTTCTATTGGGAATTAATGGGACAATTCACTTACCTTCAACTAAATGTTCTTCATGTTGATAGCGGTTTCTGGATGACAGAAGAAGTTAATAAGACTATTCAATTTGAGACGAAACTTTTTGAAGATGTGTCCGGATGGTTTTCGTCTTTTTCAAAGCCGGATGTCAACACATCAACATTCAACTTCAACATAGAGGACTTTGTTAATGAATTTTCTCAGATATTCGTTGTATTTGCCACATCTCTTCTTGTTATTCTGTTCGGTATCAATATCATAAAAACAGCCTTGGAGTACCAGTTGTTCACTCTGAAAGGAGCGGTATCTGTATTCGGACGGCTTATATTAGCGGAATTATGGATACAGCTGTCAACGAAGATCTGTATAATGATCGTCAAAATATTCAGTGAGTTGATGGACAGTATTTTATCATCAATTCACGCAGCCGGACTGAATGAAATATCAAATCTGAAATTTGAAGCAAGCAGATCAGGTGTATGGTTGGTTGGAGATATTATTGACTTTTTTGCAAATCTGTGTCCTTTCCTTCTTGTTTTACTTCTGATAGGTGTAACGATTGTAATTTTCGTTATTGTTTACATCAAACTTATCATCAGATCTTTGGAAATTGCCATGCTTTCCATAGTATCACCTGTTTTCTTTGCCTGCGCAGTCGGTGAAGCTTCTATGCCGTATTTCAGAAAATTTATTACGGCGTTCTTATCTGTCGCTGCCGAAATTGTTTTTATGGGAGTGGTATATCTGGCGTTTCTATGGTACTGCAAAAACGCTTTCCCTGTCGAAGAATTGAATCTTTATGACTTATATGACGTATCAAGCAGCAATGCCGGACAATTCTATACATTTGTTGCCGTCACGGTTGCAAGTGGTATTATGATGATAAAACCGCCGCAAGCTCTGAGAGATCTGATGAAATAATGGGGCTTGAAGCCCCAAAAATCAAGGAGGAAACAGTATGAAGAAAATAGCGATCATATTGCTTGCCGCATTAACGGCTGTAAGTCTTACTGCCTGTAAACAGCAATCTGATGATACACAAACGCAAGTGTCCGTGCCGGAAAGCAGCATACAATCCCTTGATGAATCCGTAACGGAATCATCGCAGGAAAGCGAACCGGTAAGCATGGATGTTCCGATTGATGAAAGCATTGATGAATCAAACATATTTGAGTTTATCCCGCCTGAAAAAACAACGATAAACGATTATCAGTATATGGTCATCAATGATAAATGCCGTCTGATGCTTTATACAGGTACGGAAACAAGAGTTGTAGTGCCTCCTGCTGTAACGATAGATGGTAAGGAATACGAAACGGAGATCGGCGCAGGCTGCTTCAAAGACACTAATATCACTATGCTCGATTTACCGGAAAGCATTACAGAGATACCTGACAGTATGTGCGAAAACTGCAAACAGCTTACCTCTGTTTCTTTTTGGGACGTAAAATCAGTTGAAAAAAAGCCTTCTGGCAGTGTAAAAACTGGAAATTCAGATTTGACGATCTGAACAACGTCAATAAGGGTGTTCTAAAAAAAATAGGTGAATGGTCGTTTGGCTTTTCAGGCTTATACGGCAAAATCACTATTACAACTAATATGGAATTAGAGAATGGTGCCTTTCAGGCTTGCCAACAGATTTCAGAGGTGGAAGTGGAATCCGGTGTCACGGTTATTCCCGAAAGATTATTTTCCGAAGATAGCTCTTTGGAAAAAATAACGCTGCCCGAAACAGTAACTCAAATAGGTATGATGGCATTGACCGATGCGTAAAACAGTTGTACCGTCAGTTTATGGCTGCGGAGTGCCTCCGCTCTCATATTAGCAGGGGTAGGGAAAAAGAACATTCGGTGCCTTTATCTGACCGGGAATACATCGGGACCGGCAGCTTGCCGGCGGGCGGCGAAAAGGATATGTTGCCGACACTGGTTGATTTTTATAATCTGCTTATCAAGCAGAACGAACAGGAAGCACAGGATATTGCTACTTGTATTGAACTGTATGCAAAGGGCAGCTTCAATGTCTTTGCTCATCAAACGAATGTCAACATCTTCTTCGGACGGCTGACCGATGAAACGGAGCAGAACTACATTGATGTTTGTGCAAAGATGTTTCCGTTTGGATATTATGAGGTCGT
>CADBPE010000259.1 GCA_902796475.1 uncultured Ruminococcus sp. | reverse complement strand
CGTATTCGCGTTCACAGATAAACAGGCGGAAATGTAATTGCCCGCGGCTGGAATATAGTAAGAGCCGCGATGCGTTTCTTTTGGTGCAGGTCAACTATCAACGCGAACAAGGGACCGGCAGCCTGCGGCGGCAAGCTTCTGTTTTTTGGTCATTAATAAAGGGTCTGATGCAAAATGTATGATCTTGCATCAGACCCTTTTTATATGTGCAGGGGGAAAGGCTATTCGATACTTTTCAGAGATTCGACCATGCTGATCTTTTTCATCTTGAAGTACATCATAAAGTTTACTATCATCGAAAACGCAAATGTCAGAACAAAAGCGTACAGATAACTCAGGAAGGATATTTCCTTTACAAACATTACATTGTCCATCTGTATGGATTCTATTATGAATGTGGCAAATACGTTTCCCAAAACAAGACCTGTTAAAGATCCTATAAGAGTAAGAATGAGACTCTCACGGTATACAAAGTTGGCAGTCTCCAGACTGTAAAAGCCCAGTACCTTTATTGTGGCAATCTCTCTTACGCGCTCGGAAATGTTTATATTTGTCAGGTTGTACAGCACTACGACAGCTAAAAGTCCGGCGCAGAATATGATGACAAAGATAATGAAGTCCAGTGATTTCATCATGTCCATCATGGTTTTTATCTGCTCTTTTATGGAGGTGACTGTCATAATGTCGTCATACTTCATGTAATCGTTGGCAATGGTGTGGTCATCGTCCGGAGAGCTTTGGGAAATGCGAGTCAGAACAATGTTGTATTTGAGCTCGTTTCCGGTCAGAACCTCGTAATATTCAGGCGACATATATCCCACAATGCCTGCGTAGTTCTCGGTAAGACTGGTCACCTTGCATACATGATCCTCGTCCTCTATACGCACATTCATAAGATCTCCGGGCTTTATGCCGAAGCATTCGCCGGCACGCTCACTGATTATTATTCCTTCATTGGTAAGCTCGAGAGGTTCCTTTGTCTTGCGGTCACGCAGAACGAACATTTTTTCAAAGGTCTCCTGATCGTTGCCTATAATGAAGCGGATATCCTGCTTTTTGTCGGTTTTGTCAGTGCCGATAGTACCCCAGCTCATATATGACAGCATGGAGCTGTCAAAGCGGTCATCTGCATGGAACTGCGACATGATGTAAGCCTTGTCATTTTCCGTTCCGGAGGTGGAGAGAGCGTATATCTGATCGTAAATGGTAAGATTGTCAAACTGCTTTTCGGCAATGCCGGTAGTGGAATCACGCAGACCAAAGCCGGCAACGATGAGCGCAGTACAGCCGGCAACGCCTACCACCGTCATAAAGAATCTTGCCTTATAGCGGAAAAGGTTCCTTGCTGTGACTTTGGAGGTGAAATGAATGCTGTTCCACACCGGTTTTATATATTCAAGAAGAATACGCTTGCCGGGTTTGGGAGCCTTCGGACGCATAAGCGCTGCGGGATAGAGCATGAGATCCTTGAGGCAAGCCATAAGTGAAACAAGACTTATGCACAAAGTACCGGCAGCCGATGACAGCAGCAGACTGCTCCAATGTACGGCAAGTTCGGAGGGCGGCAGACTGTACATAATGCCGTAGGTGTCCACTATGATTATCGGCAGGGTCAGCACTCCGAGAGCACCGCCGGCAGCGGAGCCAAGCAGAGCCGCCGCGCATCCGTATATCACATATTTCATAGCGATCGAAAGATTTGAATAACCGAGAGCTTTAAGAGTACCGGTCTCTGTGCGGTGTTCCTCGACCATTCTTGTCATTGTGGTAAAGCACACAAGTCCTGCGATAAGCAGGAAGAATATGGGGAAGACCTTCGACACGTTATCCACACGGTCGGCGTCCTCGTTCAGTCCGGAGTAGCCGGGATTGTCGCTGCGGTCAAATACATACCATTTTGCATCGTCAAGCTCGCTCAGAGAGTCTTTAGCATCGGAGAGCTTTTTTTCGGCATCGTCAAGCTGAACATGAGCCTCGTACATTCCTCTGGCAAGCTCCTCACGGCCTTCCTTCATCTGAATCATTGCCGTTTCCTTCTGCTGCTTTAGTTCTTCCTTTCCGGCGCTGAGCTTTTTTTCGCCCTCGGTCAGCTTTGTCTGAGCCGCCTGCAGCTGCAGCATACCGGTAGAAAGTCCGGTCTCGTACTCTAATTTTCCGTTTTCTAACTGTCCGGCAGCTATATCAAGCTGCGCCTTGGCTTCTCCAAGCTTGCGGGCGCCCTCTGCTTTTTTCTCCAAAAGCTGGTTCTGGGCGTCGTCAAGCTTCTTTTTGGCATCGCTGAGCTGTTTTTCGCCGTCCGAAAGCATTGCGGTTCCTTCATCGTACTGCTTCTGGTACTCGTCAAGCTTTTGACGGGCTTCCGCAAGCTTTTGTTCATATCCGGCGATCTCATCGGCTATCAGCTCGCTGAACTTACGGCTTTTAAGATTCTCAATACGGGAGAGTATCTCATCAATAGTCGTATTGCAAATGTCGATCACCGATTTCAGCAGCGTAAGCTTGGTCTCGGCGCTTGGCTTGGTGGAGGTATAGAATATCTGATACTGCATATCAAAGTCGTTTTTTGCAGATGCAAGCTGCTTTTCCGCCTGCTCTATCTGTATGTCATACTCTAACTTTGCTGCATTGTACTGGGCAAGACCTTCGTCATATTTGGTCTGACCTTCGGTGAGCTTTTTCTTGCCCTCCTCAATGCCTTCCTGATATTGCTGCTGCCCCTCCTCTAATTTTTTGCGGCCTTCTTCAAGCTCTTTTTCGCCGTCTTCAATAGCTTTTTCGGCTTCGCCCGTTTTGGCGTAGAATTCGTTTTCGCCTTCCTTCAGAGCCTTTATGCCGCTGCTGATCTTTTTTACGGCTTCGTCCTTTTTCTCACTGAATTCCTTTTCCGCATCGTTCAGCTTTTTATGCGCATCCGCAAGAGTGGTCTCGTTGAAACGCTTTATGCAGCCTTCGGAAAATTCTTTCAGATATTCCTTTTCTTCGCTGATAAGATCTTTGTATTCATCACTCAGTTCGTTTTCTACGGTCGATGACGCCTTTGTGCGCAGATATACGCATGTGTATCTTTCTGTGGCAAAGGCGTCCGGCATAAGGAACATATAAAATGTGATGGTTCCATCGCCGATTGTTGAGTTGCCTCTCAGATATGTAAGGTAAAGCGGCGAATCCACAATACCGACTATTGTATAGTCAAGACCTTTTATCAGCGAACTTGTGTCCTTGCCGTTCACTGTCTTGTTGAATGAAATGGTATCGCCGATCTTGTAGCCCGACATTTTCAGGAAATAGCTTTCAATTACACATTCGTTTTCGTTTGCGGGAAGACGGCCGTCCTTGAGGACAAGCCCGTTGACAGGCTCCCGGCAAGTCTTGCTTTTTTGCGGCACAGACATTACCTTTACAACAAAGTCGATGTTGTTCTGGGTGACTATCAGATCAGAGGAATATCCCGGCATAACGCTGTCAACAAAATCTATTCGGCTCAGATCCTGTATATCATCTTCTCCGAAACCCACTGTCGAAAGCAGCCGTATATCCATAAGGCAGTTGTTTTCAAAGTAGTCCATAGCCGTTTTTTTCATGCTCGGAGTAGCGGATTTGAGTCCGGCAAAAAAACCGACGCTAATACCGATAATGGCAAAGATAGCGATAAATCTTGATTTAGTTCTTAAAATTTCTCTCAGAATGTTTTTTCTGAGAGCGCTTCTTTTTTTATTTTTAATAATACTCACCTCCCGTTAAGCTGAGGAAATCAATTTTCAAAAAGCGATACGTCAGAGAAGAAACCAGGGTAGATACTCAATGTCATTAACTTAAGATTTTCTGATAACGCGAATACAGGAGCGCAGGCTTTGTGCCGAAACTTTT
>CADBPE010000258.1 GCA_902796475.1 uncultured Ruminococcus sp. | reverse complement strand
TGAAGTTACACCCCTCGATCAGCGCTCCGACACCTGGACATGCCCCAACTGCGGTAAGATAATGCCTAACTATGTAGGTACCTGCGGCTGCGGCGAAGTAAAACCGTTTGACTTCGGTTTTGATGATGCTCCTGAAAGCAGCGAGCCGCTTCCGGATATCATGCCCGGAACAGAGCCTAAGAATAAAATGTCGCCAGAACAGATCAATGAGATAAACAAAACTGCGCCCTCTATCCAGAGCTATAATCCGCAGGTAAACGGCGACATTCCCACCGCTCAGGGCAATGAGTTCAGCTATATCCAGAATGACCGCGTGAACAACACCCCCGATCCTGATTATCAGGCGCCGGACTTCTCCTATATCAACAATCAGAACAACGGCTTCAACAACGGCGCTACCAACAGCGTTGGCGATCAGGATATGGATCCTCTGCTCGATCCCTTCGATTTCAGCAATGAACCGCCTGCCGCTCCGATGCGCTTCAGCGATATTGTCGGAAATAACGATCCCTTTAAGCCACAGTAATGCCGGTATGGCACTGTCTTAGCAAAAGTCAGCAGTAATACGCCGATATAAAAGCTCTGATGTACTGAACATCGGCGCAAAAAATGCGGTCTGAAAAACGTAACCATTCTCGGCGCTTGTCAGACCGCTGCTTATAAAAAATAACAGCTGTCTTAGAAAAAGCATTATTATCTCTGCAGCAGACTTATATAATATCCATCAACAAAAAACCGGTCGGGAAGCTTCCCGGTCGGTTTTTCACAAATAAGAGTATGCCGCGCAAAACTGCGCATGCTATTATCACTATATCAAAAAGGACGGTAATTGAATGAAAAAGGTCATTATTGTGGGCGCCGGCCCTGCGGGAATATCGGCGGCGCTGTATCTGCAAAGAAGCGGACGTTTTGAAACGACAGTTATCCACAGCGGCGCAAGCGCACTGGAAAAAGCCGAAAAGATAGAAAATTATTACGGCTTTGCAGAGCCGATAACCGGAAAGCAGCTATGCGAAAACGGAATTGCCGGCGCAGAAAGGCTTGGTGTGAGCTTTATTAGAGAAGAGGTCGTTTCGCTCGAATATGACATGGAAATGCGTCCGGTTGTCCACACCGACAAGGGAAGCTATGGCGCTGACGCGGTAATTTTAGCTACCGGAAGTGCGCGAAGATCCATACCCTTGCCGAGTGTGCATGAGTTTGAGGGAAAGGGCGTAAGCTACTGCGCCGTTTGTGACGCTTTCTTTTACCGCGGCCGTGACGTCTGCGTTATCGGCAGCGGAGAATATGCCCTGCATGAAGCCCGTACCCTTGCCGCCGTTGCAAAGAGTGTGACCATACTCACAAACGGTAAGGAAATGAGCGCCGCAGTTCCCGAAGGAATAGCCGTTGACACCCGCAGACTTGCAGGCATCACCGGAAATGACACTGTTTCCGGCGTTGACTTTGCGGAGGGCGGCTCACTGAGCGTAAGCGGCGTTTTTATGGCTGTCGGTGTTGCCGGCAGCGCAGAGCTTGCCCGCAAGGTAGGAGCCGAAACCGAAAACGGAAAAATAAAGGTCAATGATAAAATGCAGACCACTCTTCCCGGTCTGTATGCTGCCGGCGACTGTACAGGCGGTGTTCTTCAGATATACAAGGCTGTTTATGAAGGCGCCTCAGCAGCCATGTCATTGATCAAAGACTCTGAGTCACTCAAAAACCTCTGAAATAAGCCCTGTCCAAACCGATATGCTCCTTGACAAAAATGCAGTTTGGTGATATATTGAAGGTACAGAGTAAGCTTGCGTGCGTTAAGTGTCGTGTGAACGGGGAGTTGTCACATGAACGAAAAGTGATCTTGCGGTACGCTTGCTGCATCCCGCTGTATAATAATATGAATTTTTGCTTCCTATTATTACAGCGAGATCTGAATAACAGGAGGCTTTTTTTATGAGCAAAAACCGTTCTTCCGGCTCCGGCGTCAATATCCGGCAGACTACCGTTCATCTTACTGTGCTGGGTATCCTTACCGCCCTCTGCATCGTTATCGCTATGTTTACCATCCGTCCAAACGACAGCATCAAGATCAGCCTGACCTTTATCCCTGTTGTTATTGCCGCTTATATTTACGGACCTGCGGGCGCCGGTACTGTGGCAGGACTTGCCGACGTCATCGGCTGCATCATCAAACCTCACGGAATGATATACCCGCCTATCACCCTCACCGAAATCGCCGTAGGCATCGTATTTGGCTTCTTTCTTTATAAAAAGTGGAGCTTTCTCAGGGTAATTTTTGCATCAGGCATAACACAGCTTATTATAAGCGCATTTGTAACTCCGCTTTGGCTGTATTTCCTTTACGGAATGAATTACACTACGCTGCTGTTTACAAGGATACCTCAGATCGCCATAATGTTCACCATAGAGATCATAGTAATACCTGTTATGCTGAAGACTATGGACAGGATAAACGTGCGCAGGCTCATATCCGTCGGGCGGCGCGCCGACAGCAAAAAGAGAAAAAAAGAAAAATGACCATAAAAAGACACGCCCTGCAGATCATTTGCAGGGCGTGTTTTTTCTTAAGCTTTTATGTTCGGTTCCCGGAAATAATATGTATCGTTCCGGATCAATAAGGCTTTGTGATCTTTGCGCAGGCTATGGCAAGCGAACCGGGTCCGATATGACAGCCTATACTAAGCGAAAGCGGATCGGCTCTCAGCTTGAACTTCGGGAATGACGCTTCTATCTCTTTCTTCCATGAATTTACTTCGTCATCCGACATATCCGAATAAGAATACATGAGCGCCATCTCGCCGTTTTCAACGTACTCTTTGAAACGTCCCTCAAAGTCGTCGTGCATAGCCTCCAGCATCTTCTGCTTTGCAGCCTTCATGCCGCGGCACTTTGCATAAGCGTCAAGCTTCTCGCCCTGTATCTGCAAAACCGGCTTAAGGTTCATTACGTTTGCAATAAGCGCGCCGGCAGTGGTAACGCGGCCGCCCCTTTTAAGAAAGCTGAGGTTGTTCACGGTAATATATATGCTTGAGATAAGCTTGTCCTGTTCAAGTCTGCTCTTTATCCTCTTTCCGGACATACCCTCCTTAGCCATGTTCACGGCGTCCAGTACAGACTGATACTGGGTAACGGAGATCCTCTGGTTGTTCACAACATGCACACGGCCGCCGAAATCCTTTGCTGCCATTGATGCTGTTGTGCATGAGCTGCTGAGTCCCGATGACATGGGAATGTACACGACCTCATCATATTCCTTGAGTATGCCTCTCCAGAAATCGTAAAGCTCCTGGGGGGACGGCTGAGAAGTAGAAACTGTTGTCTTGGATTCCGCAATAAGCTTGTAAAAGTCCTTCTGGGATATATCAAGCTCCTCACGGTACTGCTTGTCGTTTATGTAAAAGGACATGGGCAATACGAAAACACCGTGCTTTCTGGCTTTTGACTGTGACATACCGCTGTTACTGTCTGTTGCAATAGCTGTTTTAGACATTTTCTGCTCCTCCTTGAATCGTCATGTTTTATTCGGGGAACACCTCACAGGCACTTCCCTGAGAAGTATTCCCGTGTCTTATCTGTATATTAGTATATATTAAATTTTTGTAAATATCAATCTGTTTTTAAAGAATCATTGTTTTGACTAAATCCGCAGTTATTGTTAGACTATACTTATGCAGTAATTTACGCTTTCCTCAGACAGCGCTTATTTACTCTTCTTCAACAAAAAGTCCTGTAAGACGGGGAACATTGAATTTGTTTGTGAAAAGCTCGCATTTGCAAAGAAAAGAATAAAAAACATGTCTTCCCTGCTCACACATAGATTCGTAATTTCCCTGTCCCTTGGCAAGAATAACATCTGCTCCGTCGAGCGCACTGCGGGCTTCATCGCTCAGCATCGAATAAACCGTACCCGAGACCGGATTTCCGTTTGAAATGACTTCGGCGGTCTTGTCTATGCCGACATACAGAGCGTCCTCCATAGCCGCATCGTTCAGCACCTCGCCGCCGCGTACCATAACGGTAAGTTTCAGCTGCGGAAATTCAAGCTTAAGCTGCTCCAGAAAAAGCTTGTCAAGCACGATCTCGCCGCAGTTGTCTGCAATGAGCAAAAATCCGGACGCCTCTGCGCATTGTCTGCAAAACGACGACATTACTTCCCTGTCCTGAGCAGACATACCGACGCTGTCGAGCATAGCAAGAAAATCACTTTCGCTGACGGTGTTCATCGCCCCGAAATCAATATAATTTCCGATCCTGGCATAGAGAAAAGCTTTCTCCAGCGGCTCTGATGAGGAACGTATGCTCTGCCGCAGACTGTCCTCAATGGAAAGCACAAGGTCGTTATACTGCCTTTTAACGTCCTTATATGACGGGCGCTCTCCGAAGTAACGCTCATAGACCTGATTGAAGCGATACACCAGATACGGCGCAGTGTCGTTTTCGCCGCGTCCTGCAATTATCTCGCGTATTTCTGAAAGGTAGCTTTCGTTATCGGTAAGGCGCAGCTGTCTGTTATAAAGACACCTTGCGCAGTTTTCATTTGCTTTTATGTCGATCACCTCCGCAAAAGATCAGACGGGCAGCATATCAGCTTCCCGCATAGCATTCCGCATTACAGCGTCTGTGTCTGCGCCGTAAAGGTCAAGCCCCTCCGCCTTTACCTGAAATATTTCCTTGATATCATAAAAGCCTGATGCAAGCGCCCGCAGATATCCGAACCCGTATTCATCGGACTCTATCATTCCGCCGGCGGTTGTAAGATAATACAGTCTTTTTGCCCTGCACAGACCTATCCTCTCCCCTTCTGACGTATAGCCGAAAGTAATGCCGATAACATTTATCATTTCGATATACTGTTTCAGCGACGCAGGAAACGAAAGGTCATAATATGGCGCAGCGATAACTATTGTATCGGCGCATGCAAAGCGACGGGCTTCGGCAAATTCAGGAGAATCAAAGCGCCCCTCTGCAATAAGTCTGTCGCGTCGCTGAAGAAAAGCCTGATCCGTCACCGGAAATATGAGCCCTGCAAGATCGACCTGTTCGACATCTCCCGAAAGACGTCCAAGAAGGCGGCGCGCAAGCATCATAGTGCGTGAATTATCACGGACACAGGCATTCACAAAAAGGATCATATCAACACCTCATTTTTTCTGATATTATATATCTATTATTATAGCAATTTTTTTGCAGCTTGGCAATATTGCATCTGTCCGCGCCAGGGTTTTTGAATGAGTAAATAAACTGTTAACAGGTTTGTATTTTTATCATGATTTCTTACGAAATCATGATAAAAGCAATGGA
>CADBPE010000257.1 GCA_902796475.1 uncultured Ruminococcus sp. | reverse complement strand
GATGTTCCTATGGTCATTCCTGAGATCAACGACGATCACCTGAAGATCATCGAGGCTCAGAGAAAGCGCCTTGGCACAAAGAGAGGCTTTGTTGCCGTAAAATCAAACTGCTCTCTCCAGAGCTATGTTCCGGCTATCCACCCGCTCATGAAGTACGGCGTAAAAAGAGTTCTTGCCTGCACATATCAGGCTATTTCGGGCGCCGGCAAGACCTTCGAGAGATGGCCTGAAATGGTAGACAACCTTATCCCCTACATCGGCGGCGAGGAAGAAAAATCCGAGCAGGAGCCTCTGAAGATCTGGGGTACCATTGAGAACGGTCAGATCGTAAAGGCTGCTTCTCCCTCTATCACAGCTCAGTGCCTGCGCGTACCCGTATCGGACGGTCACACGGCTGCTGTTTTCGTAGACCTTGAGAACAACCCCGGCATAGATCAGATCATCAAGGATTGGGAGAGCTACAAGGGCAAGCCGCAGGAGCTTGAACTGCCCAGCGCACCCAAGCAGTTCCTGCACTACTTCACCGAGCCTGACAGACCGCAGATCAAGTCCGAAAGAAACCTTGAAAACGGCATGGCTGTTTCCATCGGCAGACTCAGAGAGGACACTCAGTACACCATCAAGTTTGTCTGCATGTCACACAATACTCTGAGAGGCGCAGCAGGCGGCGCAGTTCTTCTTGCAGAACTTCTCTGCGCTGAAAATTATATCTGATAATCCACCGGGAGAGTCCCTTTCACGCAGCACTTTGATCACAAAGCGCGATCCTTTCAGGAAGGGATCCTCCTCCGGTACAACTGACCGGACAAAATCAATTCCCGTGATCCCGGAAACGGATCCTTTGACATTTGATAATATCCGGAATAAAAAAATAATATAATATAACAAAATGATCCAAGGAGGAAAATATATGGCAGACCACATTTTTACCGGCTCGGCAGTTGCTATCGTTACCCCTATGTTCGATGACGGCAAGGTAAACTATGAAGAGTACGGCAGGATCATCGACTTTCAGATAAACAACGGCACCGACGCCATCGTAGCCTGCGGCACCACCGGAGAAAGCGCAACTCTCTCTCCCGAAGAGCACAGCGAGGTCATACGCTACACGGTCGAGAAGGTCGCAAAAAGAGTTCCTGTTATCGCAGGCACCGGCAGCAATGATACCGTATTCGCCGCCGAGCTTTCACAGGAAGCCGAGGCTCACGGAGCTGACGCTATCCTTTCGGTAACGCCCTATTACAACAAGACCTCTCAGGCAGGTCTTGTGCGCCACTACAATTATATCGCTGACCGTATCAATATCCCCATGATAGTATACAATGTTCCCTCCAGAACAGGCTGCAACATCAAGCCCGAAACATACAAGGAGCTTTCAAAGCACCCGAATATAAAGGCTACCAAGGAAGCCAACGGCGATATCTCCGCTTTAGTAAGGACTATGGCTCTCTGCGGCGATGATCTTGACGTTTACAGCGGCGAGGACAGCCAGGCATTCAGCATCACATCAATGGGCGGTCTCGGAGTTATCTCCGTATTTGCGAATATCTGCCCCAGAGAGTGCCACGAAATGATGGCTCTTGCTCTCAGCGGTGATTTCAGACAGAGCTTCGCTATGCAGAAGCACTATATCGAGCTTATGGATATGATGTTCTCGGACGTCAACCCCATTCCCGTAAAGGCTGCAATGAACATTCTCGGCTTCAAGTGCGGTCCCTGCAGAATGCCCCTTGCTCCCATGAGCGAAAGCGGCTACGCTGCTCTTGTTGAGTGCATGAAGAAGTACGGACTTATCAAATAAGGATATCAGTTACCAATAAATAACAAGGAATGAAAAAAATGACGAACATTATTATGACAGGCTGCTCAGGTAAAATGGGCGCAAGCATCATTGCTGCAGCGGCAAACCGGAACGACCTGAAAATAACTGCCGGCGTAGATCTTGTAGCTCCGAAAAACGCAGACTTTATATATGCGCCGTCATTTTCAGAGCTTGAATGTGATGCGGACGTTATAGTTGACTTTTCAAATCCCGCTGTGCTTGATTCAATGCTTGCTTATGCTGCCGCTCACAAAATGCCGGTAGTTATATGCACAACAGGCTACAGCGACGAGCAGAAAAAGCAGATAAACGAAGCTTCAAAGCAGATACCGATATTCTATTCGGGCAATATGTCGCTTGGGATAAATCTTATTATAGAGCTTGCAAAAAGAGCCGCAGCCGTTTTCGGTGAGGGCTTTGACATTGAGATAGTAGAGCAGCACCACAACCAGAAGCTGGACGCTCCCAGCGGAACTGCTCTGATGATAGCTGACGCCGTTTCTCAGGTAAGAACGGACGCAGAATACGTTTATGACCGTCACTCCTACCGTAAAAAGCGCGGCAAAAACGAGATAGGCATACACTCCGTCAGAGGCGGCAATATCGTAGGCGAGCACGAGGTCATCTTTGCCGGTCAGGACGAAATACTCACCATAAGCCACAGCGCACGTTCAAAAACGGTATTTGCCGTAGGCGCGCTCAATGCCGCAGTATTTCTGAAGGGCAAGGAGCCGGGAATGTACAATATGTCCGATCTGCTGCAAAGCGTATAATGCAGCAAAAAATATAAAATCACGAGGTGACCTGCCATGAAACCGACAATAACCGTAAGCGATGACGTAACCCTGATCATTCTCCAGAATATCCCCGCCAACATGAGCTTTGTAACTGAGGTATTTGACAGTATTGCATCTATGGATATTGACGTAGACATGATATCTCTTACGCCTCCGCAAAGCTCTATGACGAGTCTTTCGTTCACTGTAAGCGACGACGAGCTTGTAAAGATACTCAGCTACACGAAGCAGCTCAATCAGGGAAGCATAAAACCGATAGTAAGCAACGGCAACTGCAAGATAACCGTAAGCGACCCGAACATGGAGAACTGTCCGGGCGTTGCCGCAAAGGTATTTGCAATGGCAGCGGAAGCAGGCGCAGACATCAGGCTTATCACGACAAGCGAGTCACAGATATCGCTTTTAGTAACGAAATCCGATGCAGACGCAACGGCATCCGCAATAGCCTCGGCATTCTGATCCTGGCGATCAATTTTGGCGCTGCAAGTTATGCGGGGGAAAACCTTTTCCGGCGGAAAAAGGGTTTTCCCCCCGCGCCCCTTCCTAAAACCGCTGAATTTTAAAAGTAAAGCTTTACAAAAAAAACGGACACGGGAAAATATTCCTGTGTCCGTTATAATATTAAACACGGTTTTCGAGGGGTATCGGGCTCTTACACAGTGATCATCACAATTTCTTTATCACCCTGGCAGGATTGCCGGCGGCTACTACATTGTCCGGAATGTCGTGAGTTACAACGGAACCGGAACCGATCACCACGTTGTCGCCGATAGTCACTCCGGGATTGATGACCGT
>CADBPE010000256.1 GCA_902796475.1 uncultured Ruminococcus sp. | reverse complement strand
GGATTTCGCTGCCTGCGGGCAGCGACCAAGGGCGCCGCCCTTGGAACCTGCAAGCCTTTGAAAAGGCTTGAGCGAAACTTTTGTGTTGTGGCTTTTTGAGTGATATTTTTATGCGCGGGCTGCTGCGTTTCCGCTTGTATGTCTATGAACGCGAACACGGGAGCGCAGGCTCTGCGCCAAGCCATTGAAAAGGCTTGAGCGAAACTTTTGTGTTGTGGCTTTTGGAAAGTTAAGTTTGCGCTGTTCTTGCTCTGTTTTTGGAAAGTTAATTGTGCTCGGAATGTTGATATTCCCGAAAAAATATGTTATAATAACTCAAGCACGAATTGGAAAAAGGAATTTATTGGAGGGACAAATTTGGGAAAGATTATAGCAGTTACAAACCAAAAGGGCGGGGTGGGTAAAACAACTACCGCTGTCAATACAGCAGCCGGAATTGCAAAGCTTGGAAAAAAGGTGCTGCTCGTTGATATTGATCCCCAGGGAAATGCTACAAGCGGCGTTGGTGTGGATAAAAGAGCCGTTCGTTTCTCTTCTTACAGCGTGATGATAAATAATGTCAAGGCTGTCGATGCTGTCGTGCATACAAAGTTTGATAATCTTGATCTCATACCTTCAAGTATGGAACTCGCAGCAGCTGAGATAGAACTTGTTGATGTGGAAAAAAGAGAAGCAAGACTTAAAAATGCTCTTGCTCTTGTTAAACAGGATTATGACTTTATCTTTATAGATTGTCCGCCTT
Source organism: uncultured Ruminococcus sp. (assembly GCA_902796475.1). GTDB lineage: Bacteria > Bacillota > Clostridia > Oscillospirales > Acutalibacteraceae > UBA1213. Next base: position 2,673 of record CADBPE010000256.1, on the reverse strand, counting down.
CGCTGGGTCTGATAACAACAAACGCTTTCTGCGCTGCGGATACCTTGCTTGTGCCGATACAGCCGGAGTATTATGCTCTGGAAGGCTTGTCTCAGCTTATGGGTACTGTCAGAAAGGTGAAGCGCCGCTATAACGAGTATCTTGACATAGAGGGCGTTCTGCTCACTATGTATGACGGCAGACTTAACCTTACACAGCAGGTCGTTGAGGAAGTAAAGAAATTCTTCCCAAGAAAGGTCTTTTCAGCAGTGATCCCAAGAGGAGTAAGGCTTTCGGAGGCGCCAAGCTTCGGTATGCCTATTATGTACTTCGATAAATCTTGTAAGGGTACAACGTCCTATATGGAGCTTAGTGAGGAGATAATCAAAAATAACCAGTAAGGAGGAAAAGACATGGCAGGTAAAAGAGGTGGATTAGGAAAGGGTCTCGACGCCATCTTTTTGGAAAATGATGCTGAAGATTCAGAGTCTGCGGTGACTTTGAAAATATCTGAAATAGAACCGAACAGGGATCAGCCAAGACAGGACTTCAATGAAGAAAGTCTGCGGGAACTTGCGGATTCCATAGCTATACACGGCGTCCTTCAGCCGCTTCTTGTGCGCCCGCTGCCTGACGGCGGATATCAGCTTGTGGCAGGTGAAAGACGCTGGAGAGCAAGCCGCATGGCAGGACTTTTTGAGGTGCCTGTTATAATAAGGGAAATGTCGGATTCTGAAATGATGCAGATATCTATGATAGAGAATCTGCAAAGAGAAAACCTGAATCCGATAGAAGAAGCATTGGGCTATAAGGCGCTGCAGGATAACTACGGTCTTACACAGGATGAAATAGCAAGAACGGTAGGAAAGAGCCGGCCGGTAGTGGCTAATGCGCTGCGTCTGCTGAACCTTGCGCAGCCTATCCTGGATATGATAAGGCAGGGGAAGATAACCACAGGTCACGCAAGAGCTTTACTCAGCATAAACGATACTGAGGCTCAGCTGCACATGGCAGAGCAGATAGAAAAGAACGATCTGACCGTAAGGGATATCGAGAAGGCTGCAAAGAAGCTCAATTCTGATGACCATGGCAATAAAAAGGAAACCAGACATATAAGAAATTCATTCTTTGACGAGGTAGAGCTTGCCCTTAACGAGCATCTCAGCCGGAAGGTAAAGGTCGTGAACGGCAAGGATAATTCAGGCGTCATCGAGATAGAATTTTACAGTCAGGAGGATCTTGGTGAGCTTGCAAAGCTCTTTGACAAGAACTGAGAAATAAGGCAGTGTCCGTCATTGACGGAATAAATAAATAATTTCTGCAAAAAGGAGAAAGAAAACATGATCGACATTAAATACCTCAGAGAAAAACCCGAAGAAATAAAGGCAAGGATCAAAAAGAGAGAAATGGACCTTGATACAGTTGTTGACGAGATACTCGTTGTTGATGCTCAGAAGCGTGAGCAGATGGGCAGGATCGAGGCAATGAAGGCTGAGCAGAACGCTGCAAGCAAGCAGATACCTCAGATAAAGAAGGCAGGCGGCGATGCTTCCGAGATAATGGCAAAGATGAAGGAACTTGTTGCTGAGATCAAGGAGGGCGATGCAAAGATCGCAGAGCTTGAAGAAAAGCAGAAGTCATTGCTCCTTTGCCTGCCGAACCTTCCTGATGATGATGTGGCAGCAGGCGGAAAGGAGCAGAATGAGCCTGTACACTACTTTGGCGAGAAGCCGCAGTTCTCTTTCCCGATGAAGAACCATGTTGATCTGTGCGAGAGTCTGGGTCTTATCGACTACCAGAGAGGCGCAAAGCTCGGCGGCGCAGGCAGCTGGGTATACAGAGGCTGGGGCGCAAGAATGGAGTGGGCTTTGCTCAACTTCTTTATAAACGAGCATATCAATGACGGCTTTGAATTTATTCTTCCTCCGCACATGCTGGGCTACCAGTGCGGTTATGTTGCCGGTCAGTTCCCGAAGTTTACCGATGAGGTATATTGGATAGAGAATCCTACCACCAACGAGAAGAGATTCATGCTCCCCACAGCAGAAACTGCTCTTGTCAATCTTCACAGAGATGAAGTTATCCCGATCGAGGAGCTTCCCAAGAAGTACATTGCTTACACTCCGTGTTACCGCCGTGAAGCAGGCAGCTATCGCAGCGAGGAGAGAGGCATGATAAGAGGTCATCAGTTCAACAAGGTAGAGATGGTACAGTATACCGAGGATGATAAGTCTGATATTGCCTTCAAGGAGCTTGTGGAGAAGGCTGAGAGACTTGTTCAGGAGCTTGGTCTGCATTACCGTCTGAGCAAGCTTGCAGCAGGTGACTGCTCATTCTCTATGGCGAGAACATACGATATAGAGGTATGGATCCCCAGCATGGAGATATACAAGGAAGTAAGCTCTGCATCTAATGCCCGTGACTATCAGGCAAGGAGAGGCAATGTAAGATACAGGGGAGAGGACAAGAAGATGCACTTTGCTCATACTCTCAATGCCTCAGGTCTTGCAACGAGCCGTGTTATCCCTGCAATTGTTGAGCAGTACCAGAACGAGGACGGTTCCGTAACAGTACCAGAGGTACTCAGACCCTATATGGGCATTGACGTTATCAAGCCCTGAGCTGCTGAAAGATCTGCATTACCGTAAGATCGGCTCCCTTTTTCCGCATGGAAAGAGGGAGTTTTTTTATTGT
>CADBPE010000255.1 GCA_902796475.1 uncultured Ruminococcus sp. | reverse complement strand
TCCAAGCAAGAACCATTATACACCAGATCGCACTTCATTACAATATTTTTTTGTTGTTTTTGAAGTGGTTTTCGCTGCCTGCAAACAGCATTTTCGGGGGTGTCGGGGGGACTTTTCTGCAAAAGTCCCCCTAACCAGGTCAAGGGCGGAGCCCTTGCGGGAGGTTTGGAGGGTGCGGGTCTCCGGTGGAGACCTCTCAGCCGCAGGCTGAGAAGCACCGACCGAGCCGACAGGCGAGACCGGAACCCTCCGATATTCAGACGTTTCACGGCTGAGAAAAAACAAAGAAATATCTTCCGGACAGTTGCACACTTTGCTCAAATGTGCTAAAATGTACAGGAAATCTATCTGCAAAGGAAGTAATAAACATGGAATATATCGTTTCCGACAGAGTGAAAACTCTGAAACCCTCAGCTATCAGAGAGATCTTTAAGTATGCGGCTGATCCGACAGTCGTATCTCTTTCAGCGGGCAATCCTGCTCCTGAGGCTTTCCCCACAGAAGCAATAGCAGAAATATCCAACAGGATACTCACCGAAGAGCCTGTTGCTGCGCTTCAGTACAGCTTTACAGAGGGCTATCCCCCGCTGCGCAGGACCGTAGCCGAGTTCATGAAGGATGAATACAATGTCGGCAGAGACTTTGACGATCTTATAATTACATCGGGCGCACAGCAGGTAATGGATCTCCTTACAAAGTCTATGGTCAATGAGGGCGACACCGTCATTTGCGAGGCTCCCAGCTTCATCGGCTCACTCAATTCCTTCCGTTCATATAATGCTCGTCTTTGCGGTATCCCGCTGGAGCATGACGGCATGAACCTTGAAGCTCTTGAAAGCGCTCTCAAAAACGAAAAGAACGTGCGTTTTATCTATATCATCTCGAACTTCCAGAATCCTTCGGGCGTGACCACCAGCCTTGAAAAGAGAAAGGCTATCTATGAGCTTGCAAAGAAGTACGGCGTGATGATACTTGAGGACAATCCTTACGGCGAACTGCGCATCAGCGGCGAAAATGTCGCTCCGATCAAGTCCTTTGACGAGGACGGCATTGTTGTGTATGCAGGCTCTTTCTCAAAGGTGCTCTCACCGGGTATGCGTCTTGGTTATGTTATCGCGCCAAAGGCTGTTGTTTCAAAAATGGTGGTCTGCAAGCAGGGCGAGGACGTTCACACCAACACATGGGCTCAGATGGTCGCCAACAGGTTCATGACAGAATACGACTTCAAGGGTCACCTCAAAGGTCTGCGTGAGATCTACCGCAAAAAGGCTACCTTCTGCATGGAACTTCTTGACAAGTATCTGGTTCCCAACAAAATAACCTATCAGCCCATTGAAGGCGGTCTGTTTATCTGGTGTAAGCTGCCCGACAGAGTGGATATGCTTGATTTCTGCAAGCAGGCTGTACTCAGAAAGGTATGCGTCGTTCCCGGAAACGCTTTCCTCACAGACGAAACAGAACAGTGCAGCTCGTTCAGGATAAACTTCTCTACCCCCACAGACGAGCAGCTTGAAAAGGGCATAAAAATACTTGGCGAACTTGCAAAGGAGATACTCTGATGTCAGAAACAGAAAAGAAAAAAGTAATATTCAGTGCAATACAGCCCAGCGGGACCATCACTCTGGGCAACTATCTTGGCGCGCTCAGGAACTGGGTAAAGCTTCAGGATGAATACAACTGCATTTATGCTGTCGCAGACCTTCATGCGATCACAGTGCGTCAGGATCCCAAGGCGTTCAGGCAGAACATTCTCAATGCTTATGCGCTGTTTCTTGCTTGCGGTATCGACCCTGAGAAAAGCCCGTTTTTTATTCAGAGCCATGTGCATACACACGCAGAGCTTGCATGGGTGCTGAACTGCTACACTCAGTTCGGTGAGCTTTCCAGAATGACACAGTTCAAGGACAAGTCATTGAAGCACGCAGATAATATAAACGCCGGACTTTTCACCTATCCTTCTCTTATGGCTGCGGATATCCTGCTTTATCAGGCTGATCTTGTGCCTATCGGCATTGACCAGAAGCAGCACCTTGAGCTTACAAGGAACATTGCCGAACGCTTCAACGGCATTTATGGCAAGACATTCAAGATCCCGGATGCTTATATAGGCAAGGTCGGCGCCAAGGTAATGTCGCTGCAGGATCCCACAAAGAAGATGTCGAAGTCTGACGAGAACGTGAACGCATGGGTAGCCGTTCTTGACAAGCCCGACGTCATAATGAAGAAATTCAAGAGAGCCGTGACCGACTCCGAAGCCGTTGTAAGAGTAGGCGAAGGAAAGGACGGCATAAACAATCTCATCGGCATAATGAGCGCCATTACGGGCAAGACCGAGGACGAGATCGCTGTTGAATTTGAGGGCAAGGGCTACGGAGATTTCAAGACAGCCGTAGGAGAAGCCGTAGTTGAAACAGTAAGACCGATACAGGAGAAGTTCAACGACTACATCAACAACAAGGACTATCTTGCCGAGCAATACAGAAAGAGCGCAGAATTTGCCTTAAAGATATCCCAGCGCACACTTGACAAGGTAATGAAGAAGATCGGCTATGTAGCAAAGTAAAGCCGGATCAGCTTCAGCTGCGCAGGAATAAACAATAAATATAAATAAAGCCTTCCTTTACCGTTTGTTTTCGTAAAGGAAGGCTTTTTCTGTATGCTTTAGCAATGTTCGTGAAAGTGCGGCAGGCAATAGCCTCCTGCAAAGACGGTGCAGATCACCCGCTGAGCCGGTGAGTTTGACTATAAATTGAACCGCCTGCGCACCTCGGCAAGGATCTTCATGTCGTTGTCGTGGCTGCACAGGTGCATGGCTTCGTCAATGGATACCCAGAGATAATAGTCTATCTCGCTGGGCTGCATGCTTACCGCCGCTTCTGTTGCCCTTGCAAGAAAAAACACCACATACTTTTTTATCTTTCCGAAGGGGCGGTATATGCTTGTCTGGCGGAAATTCGGCTCTATGGTCACGGTAAGACCGGTCTCCTCCTTGATCTCGCGCAGAGCCGTCTGCTTTTCGGATTCGTTCAGCTCAACATGTCCTTTTGGAAACGTCCAGCACTTGCCGTTGTGGTTCTTTACAAGCAGGATCTTTACCCCATCACGGGGAGTCCTCCTGTATACCACAGCGCCGCAGGATTTTTCGTACATACATATAAGCTTGTCAAAACGGGCGGAAACGGTCTCCAGTCTGGCTCTGATCTCCGGCTCATAGAATATCTCATTGACCGGCGCAGCCACAAGTCTTGTCTGGTTCTTGTTCTGGCATGATGCAATGGCAATTATCGAACAGTCCGCTTTTTCACTGAGAGACCTGTTTGTCATTATGTATACGGAGCGCATATCAGTGCGGCTGCGCCCCACGATAAAGCCGGAATAAAGCTTGTTTTCGGCAAGTGTGCCGAATATCTCTATTTTTACGTTTTTTCCAAGCAATCGGCACACCTCCCTTTGGATTTAATTGATGACAGACATGATATCGTTTACTCTGAATTGTGTGTTTGCACTCATTATGCTGTTGATAACAAGCACGTCCGTATATTTGTTGTTCTTGATATAATCAACTGCGCTGCCCTCGTAGTAGGCGGGATCAATAATAAATACCTCGTCAAAATTTGCCGTTGTAAAGGGCGCCAGCGCGCAGCCGTAGGAATCCTTGATTATACAGAGCTTTCTGCCGGTCTTTTGCGTCGTTTCCACCTTCATGTAGGGATTGTTGCCCCAGATAAAGGCGCTGTATGCGTTTGAACCTTCGGCAAAGGTCGCAATGATGGGTACCTCCTGCTCCTCTGATCTGCCGTTTTCAAGCAGTATACAGCTTTCGACAAAGGGTATCTTATAATAGACCACCGTGTCGGGATTATTGGCAAGCTCCTTGTTGCCGTCAGGATTTTCGTCTGTCCTTGTCGCCACAAAGAGAGAACCTTTAAAGTCGGTAATGCTGCCCTTGGTCAGCGATGACAGCTCGGCAGGCTTGGTTTTTGCAATATCGCAGAATACCCGGTATGCGTAGTAAGCCCCCGTAACAGTCCAGTTATGGTCGGTCTTGAAGTAGGTGTATTCGTTTTTATGGGTATCCTCCGCATCAAAAACGTCTACGGGAATGACGTCCTCGGTGTAGGAGGAATATATTTTGGCAATGTTTGCTCTCTCGTCGTTCATCTGAGAAAGATATTTTTCCGGCAGACCAAAGGGTGCATGATTCGGCGCTACCATATTATAGACATTAACGTCCTTGCCGACTGCCTTTTTTAGTTCCGATACGGCTTTTGCGTAGCTTTCGGCGGAATCATCGGTGCCGTAGAACATTTCGTACCCGCTGCGGTCATACATGAATACATTGCCGTCACGATAGCCTTCTATGTCGGGATCAAACGAGGACTCAGGCGCTGAGCTTTGTTTTTCGGAGGTCTGCGGCGGCTCACTGCTCACAGGTACAGAGCTTTCCGGAGCTGAAACGGCGCTTGATCGTTCGTCGGGCTTATTTTGACCTCTATCCCTGAAAAAGCAGAAATATACTGTCACGGCAGCCGCAGACAGCAGGATAAGAACAGCGATGATTATTCCTATGACCATACCCCTGCCCAGTCTTCTGCGGTGCCCTCTGTGACCGCCGGAGCGGTATGAAGACTGACGGTAGGAGGTGTAGCCGAATGACGATCTTCTGCTCATAACTAACCTCTTTCGATACTTTTACATAATTATACCAACTTATAGTATAAATTATTTTGAACAAAAATACAACCTTATTTAAAAAATAAATCAAAAGTTTCACCGCAAGTAAATTCTCAAAGTAAATTCCACATTAGGAAGACAGTGGAATTTATTTTGTTAATTTACTTTAAGAATTTACGAGTTTACGATTTTTTTACATAATGTTTTTTCGTTTTGTGCCTCCCTCTCTGAGGGATATCAAGTCCCCCTCACTGAGGGGGATGTCAGCGAAGCTGACAGGGGGAGCCGTTCAGCGGAAGCATTCACTCAGTCACATGTTCCCTCCGTTACTCATTCCGTCACCGCCTGTCGGCGGTGAGAACAGCTTTTTCGGGATTGCTGCAAGGGGACGCCCTCTTGCGCAGGAAAAAAAAAAAAAAAAAACAGTCCACCGGACTGT
>CADBPE010000254.1 GCA_902796475.1 uncultured Ruminococcus sp. | reverse complement strand
TTCCAAAGGAAGAGGGGAATTCTTCTAAGAGGGCTGGCGCCCTCTTACACCCTGATATGATCTGTTGTCTAATACATATTCAAGAGGACGGCGAGAACAGTGAAAATTGATCCCGTAGATCGATTTTCCTGCAACAGAGAAAAACATATTGTAAAATACGGCGTTTTATTGTACAATAAATATATACTACTTTATTTTGGAGCTGATGCCAATGAAAATCATTGATATATTGAAGGATCACAGAATGTCGCTTTCGTTTGAGGTTTTCCCGCCAAAAAAGGAAGCCGGATTTGAAAGCGTGAAAGAGGCTACCGAAAAGATCGCTTCTTTCCGCCCGTCATTTATGAGCGTGACCTACGGAGCCGGCGGCGGTACGAGCCGCTATACTCTTGATATCGCAAAAAATATAAAGGACGTTTTCGGAGTGCCTACCCTTGCCCACCTTACCTGCGTTTCCTCCAGCCGTCAGACGGTCAGGGAGCAGATCGATCTTATGAGAGCCGCCGGGATCAAAAACGTGATGGCTCTGCGCGGAGATCTTACTCCTGAGCTTGAAAAGACAGACCGTTCAAAATGGGATTATCAGTATGCGGTGCAGCTTATCTGTGAACTAAAGGAATGTGACAGCGATTTCTGCATCGGCGCTGCCTGCTACCCTGAAATACACCCCGAAAGCGTGAACCAGAAGGAAGATATACTGCACCTTAAAGAAAAAGTAGAGGCAGGCGCGGATTTTCTTACCACACAGATGGTGTTTGACAATGATCTTTTTTTCAATTTTATGTACAAACTCAGAGAAGCCGGCGTTTATGTGCCGGTCATTCCCGGAATAATGCCCATAACAAACGCCAATCAGGTCGAAAGAGCCATAAAGCTTTCGGGATCCTTCATGCCGCAGCGGTTCAAAAGTCTGGTGGACTATTTCGGTCAGGAGCCTGACACCATGAAACAGGCCGGCATTGCCTACGCTACCTCGCAGATAATCGACCTGTATGCAAACGGCATTACAAACGTCCATGTATACTCCATGAATAAGCCCGACGTCGCCAAGGCGATAATGGATAATCTCTCATCAATACTGGGCAAGGACTTCAACAGATAAACGCAGAAAATCATTTCCGTTTCGTATGATTTTTTGCTGCGGCTGTAACCTTTTGCTCATGCGCCGGATTATATAAGTGAAAGGGCTTTGAAAGCAAACAATTTCTTAACCGAAATATAATACATTTGGAGGTATTATTATGAAAAAGACAATAATCAGAACAATAATAGCCTGTATGGCTGCCGCTATGATAATGACTGCCGCAGGATGCGGAGGAAGCAGCGACGGCAATAATTCCGGCACTCAGAGTGTCAGCCCCTTCGGTTTCCCCGGCGGCACTGCGAATACATCAACGTTTTCACCCACCCCGACAGCATCTGTGCCGGTGACTGATCCTACACCGGTTCCTACTCCGACAGGCAGCGTTAATGCGGCTTATGTCGGTACATACTACGCAAGGGTCGATGCAAATGCCATTGCCGGACTCACTGCGGACGAACAGGCTCAGATGACTGCTTTTGTAAATTCGACATATATCACGCTCAATTCTGACGGCTCTCTTACCGGCGCTTACGGTGGTCAGGCGATCAGCGGTTCATGGGCGGACGCCGGCAGCAGTCAGGTCAGTCTGGTGATAAACGGATCCACTATCACCTATACCATTCAGAACGGTATAATTTATGATCCGGCAGACACAAGCAGCTATTTCCAGAAAGGATAATTTTAAAATAACATCATAGCTTTTACGCCCTCTGCAGGTTTATTCGCCCGCAGAGGGTATTTTTTTCAATAATGCGTGACATTCCGCTTTATTCGTGATATACTTTTTATAACAGCATCAATGCAGATCCCGCTTTTGTATGAGTATAATGCGCCACTATATATAGAGGTGATTCCGTTGAAGATAAAAATACTAACTGCCGCTATGGCCTTGATCGCTGCGGCAGCTTTGTCAGGGTGCAGATCAGCCTCCGGCGGCAGCGCTGATAATAACGCTCCCGACTATAATGCAAGCCAAGCGGCAGAGATCAGGGTATCTGTCGCAGAATGGACAGAACCGGAATGGGAGGATTTCTCGTGCGACTACTTTACCATGTCGGTGCCAAAGGGCTGGACCGTAACATGGGGATATGAGAATAATATACTTTCGTGGAATGTCTCACGTCCCAATTCTATTTGCTGCGTTTCATATCTTGAAGAGGACGCCGCTGCCAGATCCGCCGAGGAAATGAAAAAACACGGCACACAGTCATTTATGCAAAAGGGCAGCGCAGAGGAATATTTTGAGAATCTGTACAACACTATGTATGAAGTGAAATATCCGGCAACAGGCAGCTTTTTCCGCGCCGCCGAGACTGTTCACCTTTCGGATAACGAAAAGGTCTGCGCAGAGTTTCCCGAAGGAAAGCTAAGAGATCACAGCGCTGTTTACGGCGAATTCTCAGAAAATGACATACTCGGCGAGGGTACATACAGCGCCGCTGTTTTCAGTACCGATTCGCCGCTGTGGACGGTAAGACATATTATTTTTGAAAGAGCCCCAAAAGGCGAGCTGAAAAACTGGCAGCCCGTCTACGAGAGGATATTTTCATCATTTACATACGGCGATGCTCTCACCTCCGATGCGGACGTGGGCGACACTGCTTCCCTGAACGCTGCCATGAACGGGCGCGAGCTTGCAGATGTGATACAGCAGGAGAAACATTCCGATGTTGTAGGCGGATATGAACGTGTTTACGATACGGAAACAAAAACCATATACCGGGCGTACATAGGCTTTATGGAGGATCAGGAAAAGACCCAGACACGATATATGCCTATTTCCGATGAGCAATACGCCGACGGATACGCCGGCTGGATAACCAAACAAAAGAAAACAAAATAACAAAAAAGAGGACAACACGCAGCCGGCAGCCTTCATACGAAAGCGAACCGACACAATAACGCCGTGTTGTCCTCTTTTGTGGTTTTAATTACAGAACATTCATAACGATCTTATCATCATCGGCGCTTACAGATATGCCTGCGATCGCGCCTGTCCTGCTCTCTACTATCGCTTCTGCGATCTTGTCCTCTACCTCTTTGCGGATAAGGTTCCTCAGATCTCTTGCTCCGCTCTTGCCGCCGTGAGCCTTCTTTGCCAGGAAACGCTGAGCCTTCTCATCGTATTTGAAGGTGATGCCCTTTTCTTTCAGGGTGTCAACATATTCGTTCAGCATAAGAGCGGCTATCGATACAAAATCTTCCTCGGTGAGGTGTCTGAAAATTATGATCTCGTCTACCCTGCTGAGAAATTCCGGACGCAAAAAGTCACCAAGCGCAGCCCTTACCTTTTCGGCAGTTGCCTCCTCCTCTGTTTTGGCAAAGCCAAGAGCATTTTCCTTCTTCTCGCTGCCGGCGTTGGAGGTCATTACAATGACCGTGTTGCTGAAGTTGACCTTTCTGCCCTGAGCATCTGTAAGAACACCCTCGTCAAGTATCTGCAAAAGAATATTCAGCACATCCGGATGAGCCTTCTCGATCTCGTCAAACAGCAGTACGGAATACGGTCTTCTTCTGACCTTTTCAGTCACCTGTCCGGCTTCCTCGTAGCCTACATATCCCGGAGGCGAACCGATGATCTTTGAAACCGAATGCTTCTCCATGTATTCCGACATATCCAGCCTTATGAGCGTTTCGGGCGTATTGAAAAGCTCGGTGGAAAGCACCTTTACCAGTTCGGTCTTTCCTACGCCTGTCGGTCCTACAAATATGAATGATGCCGGTCTGCGTCTCGGGCTGATCTGTACTCTGCTGCGCTTTACGGCGCCTGCAAGAGCCTTCACCGCTTCGTCCTGACCGATGACTCTGCTTCTGAGCTTCTCCTCCAGATCGGCAAGCTTGTTAAGCTCGTTCTCCTGTACCTTTGACGCAGGAATACCTGTCCACAGCTCGATAACATGAGCTATATCCTCTTCCGTTACCTCTGCGCCTTCAAGTACGGACTTGTTTTCATCAAGCTCCTTCTCAAGCTTTGCAATGTCGTATCTTACAGTCGCAAGCTTCTCGTAGTCGATATCTGTGTCGGAGGTAAGCTCCTCCTCCTTTTTCTTCAGCTCCGTGAGAGTGGAATTCTTCCTGTCGTATTCCTCAAGCTCCTTGTTTCTGAGAGCCGCATGGGTGCAGGATTCATCAAGAAGGTCGATAGCCTTGTCGGGAAGGAACCTGTCGGTGATGTATCTTTCGGAAAGAATTACCGTCTTTCTTACGATGTCATCGGACATCTTTACTCTGTGGTACTGCTCATAATATGACTTTATGCCTTTTATGACCTCAATAGTCTCGGCAATTGACGGCTCGGCTACCGTGACCGGCTGGAAACGTCTTTCAAGAGCGGCATCCTTTTCAATGTACTTTCTGTACTCGTTGAATGTGGTTGCGCCTATGACCTGTATCTCGCCTCTGGAAAGAGCGGGCTTCATTATGTTTGCGGCATTCATTGCGCCCTCGGAATCTCCTGTGCCGACAAGACTGTGTACCTCATCAATGAAGAGTATAACATTTCCGTCAGCCTTTACCTCATCGATAAGACCCTTGATCCTGCTCTCAAACTGACCTCTGAACTGAGTGCCTGCCACAAGCGCAGTCATATCAAGAAGGTGTACCTCCTTCTTTTGAAGTCTGAGCGGAACATTTCCTGCGGCTATCCTCAGCGCAAGACCCTCGGCAATGGCTGTTTTGCCTACGCCCGGCTCGCCTATCAGACAGGGATTGTTCTTTGTTCTGCGGCTGAGTATCTGGATAACTCTGTCAAGCTCCTTTTCACGGCCGATTATCCTGTCAAGCTTGCCGTCCCTTGCCTTTTGGGTAAGATCGGTGCAGTAGGTGTCAAGATGCTTTCTCTTGCGCTTTTTGGGCGTCTTGCTGCTGTCCTTTGCATTCTTATCTTCATTTTCGGAGCCTTTGCTCTTGCTCTTATCAGTGCTGAACAGATTCTTGAACAGTGACGGAAAAGCAGGCGCTCCGCCCCGGCTGAAATCCCCATCCTGATCGTTGTCTTCATCGGGATTATAGTCCATCATCTGTTCCATTTCATCGGACGAAGGGATCATTCCCGAATCCATAAGCTCGCCCATCTGATTCTGCACCATTTCGATATCCTCATCGGATATGCCCATTTTATCTATAAGGTCGGTAACAGGCTTTATGCCCGCTTCCTTTGCACAGCTCAGGCAATAGCCTACTGTCTGCGAAGGATCTGCTGTTGAGCTTACAAAAACAACAGCGGGTCTTTTGTTACATTTACTGCAAAGCTGCATATAGTTCTCTCCTTCCTCTTTTCCGCAGCGGTTCAGTCGGAGCTTTCATCCGGCTGAACGGCTTGCATCTGTTTTTCGGCGTTATTTTTTTCTCTGACCAGTTTCACAAACAGTATGAAGTACCTTACCAGCGAAAACAGCATTGACGCCGTTGTCACCGCAAGCAGGATCAGAGACAGTGTCTGATTTGTATATCCCCATATTGCCTTAAGCATTATAAGCGTGGTAATAGACGTGTAGAACAGTACGGTCGAAAGCTTACCGTACCATTTTGCCGCAGGCGGCTTTATTTTCATCTTAAGCAAAAACGCTCCGCCCGCAAGCATAAGAAGTTCCTTTGTGAACAGCACGAGAATGAACGGCATCACAGACGGATACAGCACATTCACGCAGACGACCACCGCTATAAGCGTAAGCTTATCGGCTATCGGATCGAGTATTTTGCCAAGGTCAGTGACCTGATCAAGCTTTCGTGCAAGAAAGCCGTCCAGCATATCGCTCAGTGCGGAAATAAGTATCATTATACCCGCATACACGAATTTCTGATCGAGCAGGAACTTCATCATCGGCGCAATAACGATAAACCGTACAGCCGTAAGGGTATTGGGGACGTTGATATTCTTTTTTATGGAAAGCTTCATCAGATCATCAACTCTCCTTTCCTAAGAACTGTTCCCTTCTGTTTATATTGCCGCCAGCCATGAGATGATGAGCTGGGGCAGATTGATCTTCCAGATAAACCTGAAAATAAACGAATTGTCTATTGCATTCTTCAGTGAAATGCAGGCGTCGGGCGCTATGAACATCATTATGAAGTAGACCACGAGTGTGATAAGCATACCTATAAACACAGCCTCTACCAGACCAATGCCCAGACCGATAAGTCTGTTAGGCACACCAAGGAATGTGCGGTCGATAGTTTTGGTAAGCTTTCTTGCCGCTATGCCGACAATTATCATAAGCAGCAGGAAAATAATGAAGGTAAGCACCACCGACACCATCATAACGGCTGCCGGACGTATCATTTCCTCTACGGTGCCCGGTATGCCTATGACAGAATCGTCAAGGCTCTTGGCAAGCTTATCCTGATCTATTCCGGAAAATGAAAAGACGTTCTTTGTAAAGTCTGACACAACAGCCATCGTATCCTTAGCCATCTGAGCGGCGCTGCTTTCAGCGATACCGTTTGTAGCCTCGGTAAGTCCTTTTACTATGCTGTCCCTGAGCAGCCAGTTATATACCGGCAGCGCAATTGGTGAAGCCAGAAAAGACGCGATCACCATTGAAGCGACCGTACCGGCTGTATTTACTGCCATATACACGGCGCCCCTCTTATAGCCTGAGAAGCAGAACAGCGCTATAAGCGCCACTATACCGAGATCCAACCAAAAGCTCATAGTATCACCCTTCTTTTAGAAATCTTTTCATTCCACAATACTATAACATATTTTTCCGTATTCTACAAGTGCATTTTACACAAATCTTACTGTCAAGGCATCACCTTGGGAGGTATAGCGTATTTTTTCACCCAACATTAAAAATGTTTGGTAATGTTATCAGGCGGCACTATCTATGTGCGGTATTGCCTTAATTTACAATGCCAACCGTCCTGAAATCACCTGCTGTTTTCGGCATACTTTCAGCCCGGAGCCAAAAATACGCTAAAGAATAAAAGCAAAAACGCCTCCCAATACGGGAGACGTTCAATGGATCAGGTCTTTGCCTTTATTTTCTTCTCGGTGCCGTTGAGAAGGCGCTTGATATTATCCTTGTGCCGCACAAGAACCAAAACCCCTATAAGCAGGGCTATGACCGCTGAGAATATGACAAACGGCAGTGTCGGAGAGGACAGCGGTGAAAATGACGACGTTACTCCACGGTAATCCATAAATCTCCAGAAAAAGGCTATAAATGTGTACAAAGAAAAATTAATGACCGCACAAAGCGAGATAATATGAGAGATCAGGAAGAAGATCGCAAAAATTATCAGCGCACAGACCAGCGTTCTCCAGTCTGTCATAAGCATTACGGCAAATGATGTTACTACACCCTTGCCGCCCTTGAATTTGTAGTAAATAGGGAAGGTATGACCCACTACTGCAAAAAGTCCGGCAATGTACATAAGATAACCCCTGTAAATATCCGCATTATCGCCGCCTGCGCCTATCATAAGCAGCATAGCTATCAATACGGAAACTATACCCTTGAGGAAATCACCGATAAAGGTTATGACCGCCGGCACCTTGCCCACACAGCGCAGAACGTTCGTAAAGCCTGCGTTGCCGCTGCCCATTGTCCTTATGTCCTTGCGCAGCACTATCCTTGTGACGATTATCGAAGTATTAACGCTGCTTACCAGATAAGAGGCGATCACAGCAATTATCACCTGCAGCCAGTAGGCGGAGAAAAATCCCGTTATTTCTTCCACAAAAAACACCTCTGTTATTTCACTGTTTATCCTTGTCTCCACGTTCTCTTATTACAAAGCGTATCGGAGTTCCCCGCATTCCGAAGGTCTCCCTTATGCGGTTCTCAAGGTATCTTTGATATGAGAAGTGGAAAAGCTCAGCCGAATTTACAAAGCACACGAAGGTCGGCGGCTTTACTCCCGACTGGGTCATGTAGAGTATCTTCAGCCTTTTGCCCTTATCTGTGGGGGGCTGTACCCTTGCCACTGCCTCGCTGAGAAGGTCGTTGAGAGTACCGGTGGATATCCTCATTGCTGCGGAATTAACAACGGTAACGATCATCTCAAAGAGTCTGTCGAGACGCTGACCTGTTTTAGCGGAGATGAATACCATTGGCGCATAAGACATGAACGAAAAGTCCTTTTCAAGTTTCCTGCGGAATTCATTCATGGTCTTGTCGTTCTTTTCAATGGCGTCCCATTTATTTACAACTATTATGCAAGCCTTGCCGGACTCATGCGCAAGACCGGCTATTTTTGAATCCTGCTCGGCAAAACCGACGGCAGCGTCTATCATTATCAGGCAGACGTCACTGCGCTCAATAGCCATTTTTGCCCGGATAATACTGTACTTTTCAATATCGTCGTCTATGCGGCTGCTGCGCCTTATGCCGGCGGTATCGGTAAGCCGGAAGCGTCCGAATTTGTTTTCGATAGTGGTATCTATACTGTCTCTGGTAGTGCCGGCGATATCGGAAACAATGCAGCGTTCCTCACCGGTGAGCTTATTTACCAGTGACGATTTTCCCGCATTCGGGCGGCCTATAATGGCAACGCTGACGGTTTCATCGTCTTCATCGGCAGCGGTATCCTCGGGAAGATACTCAAAAACGGCGTCCAGAAGATCACCGGTACCGTGACCGTGAACGGACGACACCTGAATAGGATCTCCGAGACCAAGGTTATAGAACTCATAAAAAGCCGGCTCAGGCTCACCCACACGGTCGCACTTGTTTACGCAAAGAACGACAGGTCTGCTGCTGCGCTGGAGCATTTCGGCAACCTCATGGTCGGTAGCCACAACGCCGGTGCTAAGGTCGGTGACAAGCACGATAACATCTGCTGCATCTATTGCAAGCTGAGCCTGACGGCGCATTTGTTTAAGTATGATATCATCAGAATAAGGCTCGATACCGCCTGTATCAACGAGTGTTATTTTTCTGCCGCGCCACTCACATTCTCCGAAGATCCTGTCACGGGTAACGCCGGGTGTATCGTTCACGATAGCGATACGCTGTCCGACAAGCTTATTGAAGAGAGTGGACTTACCCACATTAGGTCTGCCCACTATCGCAACTACGGGTTTCAAGGTATATCTGCCTCCTTTCAAAACACATTGCAAAGCCTTCAAGCAAAAAACAAAAAAGACGGAGAAGGATCTCTCCTTCTCCGTTTGTGCGTGATCCTTTGGATTCGACCATTAAGCCTCTGTTGTAGCGATTACCTGTCTGCCGCGATACATACCGCAATTGGGGCAAGCTCTGTGAGCAAGCTTGAATTCGCCGCACTCAGGGCACTTTGAAAGAGCGGGAGCCTGAAGCTTCCATACTGCAGAACGTCTCTTATCTCTTCTTGCCTTGGATGTTTTTCTCTTTGGTACTGCCATTGTAATTGACCTCCTTGAAATAAAGTACAAAAAATCACTCGTCCGAAAGCAGGCTTGCTAAAGCCGCCAGACGCGGGTCGGTCTCCTTGAGCGAGCAGCCGCAGGAGCCCTCGTTGAGGTTTTTTCCGCACTTTGGACACAAGCCCTTACAGGTTTCTTTACAAAGGAGCTTTGACGGAAGCTCCAATAGAATATCGTCTCTGAGCAGAGCGTCGGTATCGAGCTTATAGTCGGGTGCTTCGATATAATCGTCGCCGCTTTCATCGGAAAGCTGCGTTACGAGAATATGACGGAATTTATAGTTAAAGGCTCTGCTGACGGGCGCAGCGCATCTGTCGCAGTCAAAGTGCAGATCAAAGCTCAAATCAGCCGTAAATTCTACAAAACCGGCATGATTTTCCGCAGCAACGGCAGCCTTCACCGGCTCTGTAAAGCAAGCAGAGCCTGTATCTGCGCCTGACATATCAACATCGACACTGACAGCGACCCTTTCGTCCTCAACCAGAAACACATTTTTCAGATCAAGAATCATAAGATCACCCCGCAGAACATTTTCAAAAAACCATACTCTATTATAATAATCCAAAAACCTTTTGTCAATAGGTTTTGCGCAATTCTTTACCGGTTTTTACGCATTCATGCGCTTGCAGTCAGTCGGGAAATCCGGCTTTTGCCGAGAACGTAAAATGTATCGTTGTTGCAGAAGACTATCTTTCTCGAATCGCTGCCGGCGGGAGCTGAAGCGCGGCGTTTTCCGTCACGGTCAAAAACTGTGACGGTATCGGCTGAAAGTATCGCCCTGTTGTTTTTCCTTTCGTCTATGGAAATGACCTTCTCGCCTGTTTTAACTTCAAAGTCCTTGTTTCCGTCGTGGTCGTAAGAAACAAGGTCGCAGTCTCGTCCGTCCGGGTTAGCCGAAAGCGACATTATAAGTCCCTGATCCCTTTTCAGCGTAAATGCGGTCAGGTTCCTGCCTTCGTAGCTGATATCCGTCTTGCCGCCGTTGTTTATGTTTATAAAGTAGCTGCCGGCGCTTCCCACTGCATAAGCGTTGCCGTTATCAAGGTATTTTACGCTGTAAATATATGTATCATCTACCTCGTATTTCTGAAGGTAATTATCCTGTGTGAAGTCAAGAACATAAATGACCGAGATGATCCCGCCGTTCCTTGCCGAAACGCCCGAAAGCACTGCTCTGGTGCCGTCCTTGCTTATTGAAACGTTGTTCATGTAGTAATCCGCAAAGGAATAGTTGTACTTTTCGAGGTTATCGCTTCGGAAAACAGTGACCTTTGAAAGATATTCCTCGCTTTCGGTAAGAATGGCATAGGCTCCGCTCGCGGAAATATCCGCAGAGAATATCTTATTCTTCACAGCGCCGGTATATTCCGCCGAATCCCTTTTTATTATGGTATAGCAGGTAGCATCGAGGTTATACACGATCCCGTAGTTGCCGTTTACGCTGAGCATCGGACAAGCAAACGAATGCTGCATTTCAAGGTATGTGCCTGCACTGCTGTTCAGCACGGCAATAGTGGTATCGCTGCAGTATGCGGGTACGCCGCTGATAAGGTCAAAGTTTCCCTCGCTGACCGTAGAGCCGGAAAATCCCGTAGGATACCCGTCGCCCTCGCTTTTGCCCAGCAGGTCATACTGAAACCAGTGAGCGATATTATCCGGTGTGAGCTTATCAAGGTTAAGCACTGCCAGCACAGCCACGACCGAAAGAAAAAGTATGAAAAACATTTTCAGGAATTTCTTGGTTATGTCGTTTGGCATCGGCTCTTCATCACGGTAATCCTCCAGCGGGACCTCCTCATAGCTCATATATTTACGCTTGGCTGCCTTTTTCTCCTGTTTCTTCTCGTCATTCTGATAACGTGCCCTATTCGATCTCATTCCTTTTCATCTCCTTTACTTCCTGATAATTTATGCCTTCTGATTTTAGTGAATATTACGGTTCCAATTGTATATCTGCGGATCTCTCTGCCTGCGGATCTCTCTGCCTGCGGAGCGCTTGTAGCTTAGGGATTTCGCGCTCTGCGGAGCGCGACCAGGGCGCTGCCCTGGACCTGCAAGCCTTTGAAAAGGC